>JACPJY010000128.1 GCA_016187325.1 Rhodospirillales bacterium
AGGGTTAGGCAGCGAGCGGCTTGGAGAACTTCTCGACGGTGACATTGACCCGTTTGGTGATCGGCTGGGTCGCCTCCTCCGCGAGCTTCACCGACAGATCGGTGATCTTGCGGCTGTCGTCGAGCGCCTTGACGTAACTGGTCCTGGCGAGGTCGGCCTGCGCCTCCATCACGTCCTTGAAGGTCTTGCAACCGAGGAGCTTCTTGGTCGCGGCAACCTGCTCCTCGAGCTGGGCCTGGGCGATGCCGAACAGCACGTTGTGGATGTCCTGGAAGCCCTTCACCAGGATGGCGTTCGTCTTGACGACGGCGTCGACGTTATCCTTGCCGAAGGAGACGATGTCCTCGTAGCTCTTGAACGCCTCGGTGCCGGCCTTGACGGCGGCGGTGACGTGCTCGCGGCTCATCGCGACGGCGCGCTCGACGCCCTTGGAAGCGGCTTCGGCGCCCGCCTTGACGACGGTCTCGATGGTCTCTTTGCCGGCGGCCAGCGCGGCTTCGACCGGCTGATGGGCGGCTTTCGCGGTGGTGATTTTCTTGGCGGTGGTCATGGTCCTACTCCGTACATCTCGGTTCGCGGGTTCAGGGTCTCGCGGGGTGGTTTCCCGAGCAGTCTTTGGCATTTGGCGGGGCCCGGCCCCAGGCAGTGATCCTTTGTTGCGGTGCAATATAAGTTCCCTTATAAGGCAGCCCGCGAACCCCTGTCAACTGTTTTTTGTGCAGCGCACAAAAATCACTAGAAACCTTTAATTCACTATTAAAAATAACATTTTTCGTATCTTCGGCGGGACAACTGAAGGAATCTCGCATTTGCGTCAAAAAACCATGACCGCTGCCCCCGGCACCCCGCCGACGGACCGAGGCGATGGCGCCTTAACCATTTGTTATCGAGGCCTGCGCTAGAAGCACTTGATTCGACTACGAAATACCTTGTGTTGGGGACGGGGTTCGGGGTTAAAATTCGACCGCAGGCTTTGGAAACCGGGCGGCGCGACCTGTACGAGGGGGTCTTGAGTGCTGGGGACTGAATCTCGGAATCCGTTGGCGGCCGGACGCCGGTCCGGTGGGTCGGGCCGTTGCGGCTGCGGCTGGCTGATGGCCGTCGCCGTCGTCGCAGCGCTGGGCGCAGCGCATCCGGCCGAGGCCAAGTACGCATCCCTGGTGATGGACGCCGATTCGGGCCGGGTGTTCCACGAGATCAACGCCGACACCCGCAACTACCCCGCCTCGCTGACCAAGATGATGACCCTCTATCTGGTGTTCGAAGCGCTGAAGACCGAGCTTTGGAAAATGGACACGCTGCTGCGCATCTCCGCGCGCGCCGTCCAGCAGCCGTCGTCGCGGTTGGGGCTCAATCGCGGCGACCGCATCCGGGTCAAGGACGCGATCCTGGCGCTGGTCACCAAGTCGGCCAACGACGTCGCCACCGTGGTCGCCGAGAACATGTCCGGCAGCGAAACCGCGTTCGCCCTCAAGATGACCGCCCGGGCGCGCGAGCTCGGCATGAGCCAGACCACGTTCCGCAATGCCTCGGGGCTGCCGCACCGGGCGCAAATGAGCACGGCGCGGGACATGGGCGTGCTGGCGCGCGCCCTGATCCGCGATTTCCCCGCGTATTACCGTTTCTTCGCAACCACCGAATTCCGCTACGACGGCGTCACCCACGCCAACCACAACAAGCTCCTGAACACCTATGAAGGCGTCGACGGCATCAAGACCGGCTACATCAACGCCTCGGGCTTCAACCTAGTCGCATCTGCCCACCGCGACGGCCATCGCGTGATCGCGGTGATCTTCGGCGGCAACTCGCCCAATTCGCGCAACGCGCTGATGACGCGGCTCCTGAACCTCGGCTTCAAGGCGATCGAGAACGGGCCCGTTGTCGCCTCGACCGCCGCCGACAAGCCCGGCCCGGCCCGGGCCCAGGCCGCGCCGCCGCCCGCGGAGCCGCCACAGGCCGTCGCCGCCCGCGACGCCACCCGGAGCGACGCGGCGGCGTCGCCCAGAAACCTGCGCTGGGGCGTACAGGTCGGCGTCTTCTCGCGCCACGTCCAGGCCCTCGAAGCCGCCCGCCAAGCCATCGAGACAGCACCCGAGCAGTTGAGCCTCGGCGCGCTGAAGGTGGCACCGCTGAAGAACAAGAACGGCAAGGTCCTGCACCACGCCCGCATCGAAGGCATCACCAAGCAGCAGGCCTACGACGCCTGCAAGTCGCTGAAGCGCCGGAAGATGGGGTGCCTGGAGATGAAGTTGCCCGACAGCTACCGCGTCGCCGCCAACGATTTCTGAGCGCGCCCGGCGCGTTTTCCGCTCGTCCCCCTTCCCCGTCGCCCTAGAAACGCAGCCGGCTCAAGAACGCCCGCTTGTGGCGCCGCCGCCAGGTTTCCTGGTCCCAGTCGCCGTCAGTGGCCGGGACGCCCGCGACCGGCATGAAGCATTCGGCTTCCGCAGCGCGGCCCTTGGCGAGCCGCACGGTCAACCGCCGCAAATGGAATTGCCGGCCCTCGAAGCGGCTGAGCCGCGCTACCGCCTGGGCGCCGAGGCCGGTGATCAGCCGGCCCTCGACGCTGCCACCCTCGGCCTCGATCAGGATCGGGAAATATTTGCCCTTGACGGGGACCCGCCGATAGCCGTCGACGAAAGCGGCGCCGATGCGCGCCAGCGGCACCGGTCGGCCGACGACGCGGTTGAGCACGTCCTCGTCCATTAGCGTGCCGTAGACGAACAGGTCCATCGCGCTAGGCGCACGGAAAGGCGACGCCGCTTTTTGCCAGCTCGGCCTTGAGTTCGCCCAAGAGCTGCTCAAGCCCGGCGGCGGTCTCCGATTCGCAGCGCGCCACTAGCACTGCCTGGGTATTGGAGGCGCGCAGCAGCCACCAACCGTCCTTCGTCTCGACGCGTACCCCGTCGGTGTCGTGGACGGTGACGTCCTTGCGCCCGGCGAGGCGCTTCCTGACCTCGTCGATGACCTTGAACTTGCGGTCCTCGGCGCAGTCGAATCGCAGCTCCGGGGTGTTGACCAGCTTCGGCAGCCGGTCGTGGATCGCGGCCAGGCTTTCGCCGGCGCGGTTGAGGGCTGTGAGCAGCCTTACTGCGGCGTAGAGCGCATCGTCGTAGCCGTAGTAGCGGTGCTTGAAGAAAATATGCGCGCTCATCTCGCCAGCTAGCGGCGCACCCGTCTCGGCCATCTTGTTCTTGATGTGGGAATGGCCGGCCTTCCACATCATCGGCTTGCCGCCCATGCGCCGGATCTCGTCGAAGAACAGCTTGCTCGACTTGACGTCAGCGATCACCGTGGCGCCCGGGATCTCCTCCAGCACTTCGGCGGCGAGGATCACCAGCAACTGGTCGCCCCACAGCACGCGGCCCTTACCGTCGACAACGCCGATACGGTCGCCGTCGCCGTCGAAGGCGATCCCCAGGTCGCATTTCTCTTTGGCCACCGCGGCCTTCAACTGCTCGAGGTTGGCCTCCACCGTCGGGTCCGGATGATGGGCGGGAAAGCGGCCGTCGATGACGTCGTTCAACAGCACGTGCCGGCCGGGCAGGCCGCGGACCAAAAGCCTCAGCGCCTCGCCGGTGGCGCCGTTGCCGGCGTCCCAGGCGACCGCCGGCGGCTTTCGGCCGGGGCGGTAGTCCTGGAGCAGGCGGGCGACGTAGGCCGCGATCACCGATTTTCCCGTCACCCTGCCCTCGCCTTCGGCGAAGTCGCCCTTGGCGGCGCGGGCGCCGAGGCGCTGGATGTCGGCGGCGAAGAACGGCTTGCCGCTGAGCACCAGCTTGATGCCGTTGTATTGCGGCGGGTTGTGGGAGCCGGTGACCATCAGCCCGGCGTCGGCTTCTAGCGTGTGGGCGGCGAAATACAGCATCGGCGTCGGCCCACGGCCGATCCGCGTCACGTCGACCCCGGTCGCGGCCAAGCCCTCGACAAGCGCCGCCTCCAGTTCCGGCGAGCTCAGCCGCCCGTCGTAACCGACGATGGCCGTCCTGCCGTCGGCTTCGCGCACGATGGTACCGAAGGCGCGACCGATGACGCGCACGTCGTCGGCATTCAGCGTCGCCGGCACGGTGCCGCGGATGTCGTATTCGCGGAGGATGGTCGGGTCGAGCCGGCGGCCGGGCGGCATCGAGGGCGTTCCCTTATTCCGGCCAGCGCACGGTCACTTGGGCGGTCACTTGCGCGTTACCGGGGCACGGCCGACGCTGATGTAGTCGAAGCCGGCGGCGGCCATCTCGTCGCGCTTGTAGACGTTGCGCAAGTCGACGATCACCGGCGTCTTCATCAGCTTCTTCAGCCGCTCCAGATCGAGCGCCCGGAATTCGTTCCACTCGGTGACGATGGCCAGCGCGTGCGCACCGTCGGCGGCGTCGTAGGCGTCCTGGCACCAGGTCACGCCCTTCAACAACGTCTTCGCCTCCTTCATGCCCTCCGGGTCGAAGACGCGGACCTTGGCGCCGGCTTTCTTCAGCCCGGCGACAATGTAGAGGCTGGGCGCTTCCCGCATGTCGTCGGTGTTGGGCTTGAAGGTGAGGCCGAGCACGGCGATCGCCTTGCCCTTCACCTTGCCGCCGGCGGCGGCGATGATCTTGGCGGCCATCTTCTTCTTGCGCCCGTCGTTGACCTTGGCGACGGCTTCGACGATGCGCAGCGGATGGCCCGCCTCCTTGGCCGAGCGCGTGAGCGCGAGCGTGTCCTTGGGGAAGCACGAGCCACCGTAGCCCGGCCCGGCGTGCAGGAACTTCGACCCGATGCGGCCGTCGAGGCCGATGCCCTTGGCGACATCCTGAACGTTGGCATCCACAGCCTCGCACAAATCCGCGATCTCGTTGATGAAGGTGATCTTGGTGGCGAGGAAGGCGTTCGCCGCGTACTTCACCAGCTCCGCCGTCTGCCGGGTGGTGAACAGCAGCGGTGTCTCGAGCAGGTAGAGCGGCCGGTAGAGGCGCTGCATCACCTTGCGGGCGCGCTCGCTTTGGGTGCCGATGACCACCCGATCCGGCCGCATGAAGTCCTCGATCGCCGAGCCCTCGCGCAGGAATTCTGGATTGGAAACGACGTCGAAGTCGGCCTTCGGGTTGGCCTTGCGGATGATCTTCTCGACCTCGCGGCCGGTGCCGACCGGCACCGTCGACTTGGTCACCACCACCGTGTAGCCGTTGAGCGCTTTGGCGATCTCCTTTGCCGCCGCGTAGACGTAGGAAAGGTCGGCGTGGCCGTCGCCCCGTCGGCTCGGCGTACCGACGGCGATGAATACCGCGTCGGCGGCCTTGACCGCCTGCTTGAGGCCGTTGGCGAAGCTCAGCCGTCCGGCCTCGACGTTGTCGGCGACCAACTCCTGGAGCCCAGGCTCGTAGATCGGCACCCTGCCGGCCTTTAGAGTCTCGATCTTGGCGGCGTCGCTGTCGATGCAGACGACGTCGTGGCCGAACTCTGAGAAGCAGGCGCCCGACACCAGTCCGACGTAGCCGGTCCCGATCATCGCGATGTGCATGGCGCCCTCTATCCGTCCTTACTGGATCGACTTCAACATCTTTTTGACGTCGCCGCCGAGGTCGCCGCGCTTCAGCGCAAACGCGACGTTGGCCTCGACGAAGCCCAATTTGTTTCCGCAGTCGAACCGCCGGCCGTCGATGCGGAGCCCGTGGAACGGCACGGCGGCGAGCGTCGCCGCCAGCGCGTCGGTGAGTTGGATCTCGCCGCCGGCGCCGGTCTGCTTTTTCGCCAGGTGATCGAACACTTCCGGCTGCAGGATGTAGCGGCCGATGATGGCGAGCCGGGACGGCGCTTTCTCCGGCGCCGGCTTCTCGACCAACGCGCGGGCGCGCGCCAGCTTGCCGTCGTCCTCGGCGACGTCGAGGATACCGTAGCGGCTGACCCGGTCCTGGGGAACCTCCTCCACTGCCACCAGATTGCCGCCGGTCCTCTTGTAAGCCCCCATCATCTGCTTCAGCGCCCCGGGCGTCGCCATCATCAGGTCGTCGGCGAGCAGCACCGCGAACGCCTCGCCCCCGATCAGGTCCTTGGCGCACCACACCGCGTGGCCAAGGCCAAGCGGTTGCTCCTGCCGCGCGAACTTGACGCGCTGGGTTGCCGGGAAGCCGTCGCGGATGGATTTCAACTCGGTTGTCTTGCCACGCGCTTGCAGGAACGCCTCCAGCTTGGGAGCCGGCGCGAAGTGGTCCTCGAGCAGACTTTTGCCGGGCGCTGTGACGAAGATCATGTCCTCGATGCCGGCCTCGCGCGCCTCCTCGACCGCGTACTGGATCAGCGGCTTGTCGACCACCGGCAGCATCTCCTTCGGCAGCACCTTGGTCGCCGGCAGGAACCGGGTTCCCAGGCCGGCGACCGGAAACACGGCCTTGGTCACGGGCTTGATCATGGCGCGATCCCGTAAAAGTCTGTGACGGCGGCGAAAATCGGCTTTAGGCCGCTGCGGGCGGGGCCTTTTTGCCACACGGCCGCGGCGCCCGCAACCCGGGCGTCGGCCACCGTCAGCCGCCGACTAGCACGTCGCGGGCTTGGTTGATCTTGGCCGCCAGATAGGTCGAGCCGCCGTGATCCGGATGCAGGCCGGCAATCAGCCGGTGATGGGCGTCCCTGATCTCGGCCTCCGTGGCGCCTTCCTTGAGGCCGAGGACGTCGAGCGCCTCGGCGCGGCTCATGGCGCCGCCGCGCGTTGCCGATCCACCGCCGGCGCCCTCGCCGGCGGCCCCGGCCTGTGCCTGTTCGCGCCAGTCCGGATGTACCCGGTTGAGATAAGTCTCCAACACCTGTGCCGACTGCTGGTCCTCGGTCCAACAGGCGCGTAACAGTTCGACCAGCTCGTCGACGCCGAGCGTCTCGATGCGGCGGCCGGCGAAGGCGCCTTCCTTGACCTCGCCCGACATTTCGCCGGTGTCGTGGTCGAGCGTCATGCGCAAAAAGCGCGTGTCGACGTCCGAGGTCTGGCCCGTGGCGGCGTTGGCGCCACCGGCCGAGCGGTACATGCGCGAGAAGGTTTTGTAGGCGCGGTGCGCGCTGCGGGCGCGCACGAACCACGGCAGCAACGCCGGAAGCGCGTAGAACGCCCACGCCAGCCGGCCGGTGAGCAGGAAGAACAGGATGACCGCGCCAATGACGCCGAACAACAGCCACTTCAGCACCTTGGCCAGGGTCTTGGGGTCGGCGGAGACGAACCAGCGCCCGGCCAGCAGCAACCCGGCGAGCAGCGCGATGCCGAGGATCAGATACGGGAACATCGCCTCATCTGCCCTTGACTTGGTGGGCGATCTTCAGCACCTCGCCGCCGCGTTTCCTGGCTAGGTCCTCGAGCGCCGGGCGGCCGGCGGCGGCGTAGACGGCGACTGCGGACAGCAATTCCCTGAGTGCCCGGGCGCTCGACGAATCGAACTGACAGTAGGCGCCATTGGTCAACCTCGCCACCTGCTGGAACGCGAATCCGGCGAGCGGGTCGTCGCCCTCGTGGAACATGAACGCCGGCACGCCGAGCAGGCCGAGCTCTCCCGCCACCTTGCCGACGGCGTCGATGTCTTCCTCGAAGGCGTCGCCGACGAACACC
>JACPJY010000319.1 GCA_016187325.1 Rhodospirillales bacterium
TCATCGCCGGGTCCGACGCCGAGGTGCAGGTAAGACAGGTGCAGCGCCGCCATGCCCGAGGTGGTCGACGTGGCGAACCCGCCGTCCATCATGGCAACGAACTCCTTCTCGAATGCCGCGCACCCGGGGCCGTGGGTGAGGATGTGACCCCTCAACACCGCCATCACCGCGTCGCGGTCCTCGTCCTCGATCCATGGTCGGCCGAAGGGAATATCGAGCTTTTTCATTTCACGTATCCGATGGCGACCGGGCGTTTCTTTTTCAAAGCCTCGTCGGCGGCGGCGACGGCAGCGATCAGGTCAAACTCGCGCCGTGCCGCCAGCGCCGGGTCGCGGCCAGCAAGGATGCCACCGACGAAGTCCGGAATCAAAACCCCCTTGCCGGCGGGCAGCGCCTTGAGCTTGAGCGCCTCGGCGTGCCGCCCCTCGTCGCGCGAGCGGTGCAGGCGCGGCCCCTTATCGTCATAGACGAACGTCGCCTCGGTGCCGAACACGCGTACCACGTGATGATGGCGGTGCACGCAGCCGAGATTTCCAGTGATTCGTCCAATTAATCCCGAGGAAAATTCGAATGTTGAAGCTTTAAAATCGTCAAAACCGAGTTTCTCTTTCTTCGTGCACATTCGATTGCCGACTGTAACGACACAATGAGGACGTTCGCCGGTTAGCCACAGCATCAGGTCGATCAGGTGGATGCCACCGCCGGCCATGATCGAATAATCGCGAATCTTCCCACGCCATGCGCGTTTACCAGTGATCTTGTTCAATCGGCCATACAGATAATCGCCGTCGAAGGCGTAGATGGCGCCGAGGCGGCCGGACTCTATTTCCTTCTTCAGCCAGCCGTACACCGGCGCCGCCCGCAGCACCAAGTTCGATTGCAGATGTGGCTTGCCAGCTTTCTTCCACGCCGTGACCAGGGTCGCCAGCTCGCCCGTGGTGCGGCACAACGGCTTTTCCACAAACACGTGCTTGCCGGCGGCGAAGGCGGCCTTGACTTCGTGGAAGTGCATATCGTCGAAGGAGGCGATGGAAACCGCGTTGACGGTGTCATCGTCGAGAATCTGCCGGTAGCTTTTGGCAATGGCACCAACGCCAAGCCGGCGGCGTACCGCCTTGGCCTGCTTCGCCGACAGGTCGTACAGCCAGCGCAACTCGCACCCGGCGTGGCGGGCGTAGGCGCGGGCGTGCTGTTCGCCGACGCCGAGGCCGACGACACCAACCCCGAGCTTGTTGCGGCGTTTTCTCACGGTCCGGTTCCGCATGGTGGGCGCCGGCGAGACGCTACCACAGGGGGGTGACGGCGACAAACCCGCCGGGCCGCGGGCGGTCACGTTGCCGGGCGGGTGAACAACTCCGGCCGACGCACCGCCAACGCCTCGACCTCGGCGACGCCAAACAGCGGATTTTCCGGGTAGAGGATGTCGAACGCCTGCTTGAGACGCCGGTAATCATCGGGCGTGTCGAGCAGCACCTTCAACGCGTGCCGGTCCGGCTGGCGACGGAAGTGGAGGACGGGAAAGCGTTCCGGCCGCCGGCTGAAGAACAGGTGAATAGTCTCACGCTCGTCGGCCGCGATCGCCTCCGTGTCGGCGGCGGCAAGCGCCTCGATAGTCATCACGTGCGCCTCGACGCCCTCGGGATAGCCGCTGTCGAGCGGAATGGTGGCGAAAGGCACGCCAGCGCCGCGGGCGGCGGCGAGGAGCGCGCCGGCCAGCGCCGGATCGAGCACCGGGCAGTCGGCCCACAGGCGGACCACCGTGGTCGCGCCGCATTCGCCGGCGGCTATCCTGTAGCGGCGGGCTAGGTCCTCCTCGGGGCCGCGCGACAGCCGCACGCCCTCCAGGCTGCCGACGAGCTCCACCAGCGGCCCCTGGTTCGACCCATCGGGGACGGTGACGGCGACGGTATCAACTCCAGGGATGCGCCAGGCGCGCTCGACGATGTGGGCGAGCACGGGCCGGCCGGCCAGTGGTAGCACCACTTTGCCGGGAAGCCGAGTCGAATTGTAACGGGCCTGGATGATGGCGGCGTAGGTCACGGCCGCCATGCCGCGTGGTGGTCGAGAAACATTCTTGCGGAGACGAAGCTGAACAGAAACTTGGAGAAGCTGTTCGGCGTCATGTCCTGGTCCAGAAAGGCCGCCATCCGCTCGCGGCTGACCAACTCGAAGATCGGGCCGTCGGCCAGCAACCGCTCGCGGGTCGTCGCATCGCGGCGGTCGATCACCGAATCGACGCTGGCGTTGAAGCCGCGTTTGCGCTTGTCGAGCCGCACCTGATCGGGGACCAAGCCTTCGCCGGCCTGGCGCAGCAGCCACTTGGCGAAGCCGCCGTGGATGAGGTGCCGGCTCGGCACGGTCGCCAGGAACTTGGCCAAGCCGCGATCGAGATAGGGCGAGCGGTTCTCCACCGAATAGAGCATGGAGTTGCGGTCGTCCTCCTCCAGGATTACCGGCACGGCCTCCTCGAACAGCTCATTGAGCATCCGGTTGCGCAACAGCTCGGGGCAATAGTCGCGCTCGGTGAAGTCCTCGTGGAACGGGCGCGCTAGCAGGCTTTCAAAGAACTCCTGATCGAGCAAGATATGACCGCGCTGGTTCGGATCCTTCGCGAACGCCAGCGGATCCTGCAACAGCGGGTTCTCGACATGGGCGCCGAAGCCGGCCCGCCATTCCTCAAGCAGCTTACCGAAATCGATCGTTAGGTCGGTCTCGGCCTGCTTCGCCATCGCCGCCAGCCACATGGAGTAATGGTCATAATAGCCGGTGAACAACTCGTCGGCGGCGGTGCCCGAGACCGCCACCTTGTAGCCTTCCTTGGCAATCTGTTCCGACAGGAACGAATGCACGTAGTAGCTGATGGTCGCCACCGGCTGGTCGTGGTAGGCGACCAGCTTGGCCATGCGCTCGAAGAAGCCCGCAGTCGACGTGTGGACGGCGAAATGCTTGCAGCCGAGCCATTCGACCATGGTTTCGATATTCTTGCGCTCGTCGTAGCGTTCGTCCTTGTCGATCACAGAAAAGCAGTGGATGTGGTGGCCGAAGTGTTTCGCAGCGATGGCCGCGAGAATCGCCGAATCGATGCCGCCGGAAAGACAGAACGCCAAGGGGACGTCGGCGCGGAGCCTCATCTTGACCGATTCGAACAGTCGCGCCTTGGCGCCTTCCAGCGCTTCCGTGGCCGTCATCTCCCTGGGCCTGCAGCCGAGTCGCCAGTAGGGGCGGGGCTGGCACCGAGGCGACTCGCCGCCGGCCAGCGTCAACTCGGCCATCTGGGCGGCAGGGAATTCCTCGACGTCACGGAAGAACGTCGCCGGCTGCTTATGCAGGCACTTGTATCCATTGACCAGGTAACGCCGCACCTGGTCGTCGTTGACGGCCGGCTTGGCGCCAGCCAGCGCCGCCAGCGCCTTGATCTCGGAGGCGAAGTAGAGATTACCGTCCCGCCGCCAGGTGTAGAGCGGCTTCTCGCCGAAGCGGTCGCGGCTGAGCACTAGCGTGCCGGCCTTGGTGTCGAGCAACGCGAACGCCCACATACCCTCGAACCTGTCGAGCGCCGCCGCGCCCCATTGCCGCCAGGCGCGCACCAGCACCTCGGTGTCGGATTGCGTGGTGAAGGCGTGGCCGAGGCCCTCCAGTTCGCGCCGCAGTTCGAGGTAATTGTAGATCTCGCCGTTGTAGGTGAGCACCAGCCCGTCTCTCTCGAAGGGTTGGTTGGCGCGCTCGCCCAGATCGATGATGGCAAGCCGGGTGTGGATCAGGGTGACGATGGTACCGCCGATCGCATATTGACTGTGCCCCTGGGCGTCGGGGCCGCGACGGCCAAGGGTGTGCAGCGTCGCCTTGATGCGCTCTAGGGAAGGGGCTTGCGGGCCGATCGCGCCCGCGATTCCACACATGACCGTTGTCGATCCCTGGTCCAGGTGGGCGCGATACGATGGCCTGAAGCTTCCCACGCGAACCGACGCCGCGCAAGGTCAGGGACCCCTGGCCAACGACGGACGGCAGGGGTATGTGTTTTAATCGTTTGCCCGACCGCAGGGCGTACCCGCCATGACCGAAGATCTTATGACAGCCAATGCCCGCCGCGCCGCTTCCTTCGAGCGGGACGGCAAATTCTTCGAGGCAGAAGCGCTTTACCGACAGTTGACTCAACAAGAGCCGCCGCATCCTATGTGCCATTACCTCTATGGCAACTTCAA
>JACPJY010000320.1 GCA_016187325.1 Rhodospirillales bacterium
AAGGATGGCCGACGCGGCGAGCGGCTCCGCGACGGTCTCCTGATCGCCATCATCGGTGCCCCCAACGCCGGCAAGTCGACGCTCCTCAACAAGCTCGCCCGGCGCGACGCGGCGATCGTGTCGGCGACCGCCGGCACCACCCGGGACGTGATCGAGGTGCATCTCGACCTCGGCGGCTATCCGGTGATCGTCGCCGACACCGCCGGCCTGCGCGACGGCCGCGACGAGATCGAGATCGAAGGCATCCGACGCGCCCGCGGCAAGGCCCTTGACGCTGATCTGCGGCTGGCATTGTTCGACGGCGAGGCGTGGCCGGCGCGCGACCCGCATACCGCCGAGCTCATCGACGACGCCACCGTGGTCGTCGTCACCAAGAGCGACCTGAAAAAACCGCCGCCGCTGGAAGTCAATGGCCATCGGGCGATCGCCATCTCGGCGCTCACCGACGCCGGCCTCGATGTGCTGCTGAAGGAGATCACCGGGCGCGCCGCCGCCCTGGTCGGCGCCACCACCTCCCCTGCCCTGACCCCCGCCCTGACGCGCGCCCGCCACCGCGAGGCCTTGGAGGAATGCCTGGCCGCGCTCAGGCGCTTCCTCGCCGCCGAAGCGGCCGAAGCAACGCCGGAGCTGGCGGCTGAGGACCTGCGCCTCGCCGCCCGGGCGCTTGGGCGCATCACCGGCCGGGTCGCGGTCGAAGATGTGCTCGACGTCATCTTCAGGGACTTCTGCATCGGCAAGTAAGCGCCGAACGGCGGCCGCCAACGAACAAAACGGAATCGGCGCCGCGGCCAAAGAACAAAACAGAATCAGAGTACTGTTTCACGTGAAACAAGGACCGTCGGGCTTCCGGTCCGGGTTTTGTTTGGTCTCTACTTGGTGGCTGCGTCGTTTGACTCGACTCCGGGCCGCCCGTAAATTCCCCCACTATGAATCGTCCCCGCGATCCCTACGACGTCATCGTCATCGGCGGCGGCCACGCCGGTAGCGAGGCGGCGGCCGCGGCGGCGCGAATCGGTGCCCGCACTCTGCTCGTCACCCACCGCGTCGACACCATCGGCGAGATGTCCTGCAACCCGGCCATCGGCGGCCTCGCCAAGGGCCAGCTGGTGCGCGAAATCGACGCCATGGACGGAATCATGGGCCGGGCCATCGACCGGGCCGGCATCCAGTTCCGTGTCCTCAACCGTTCCAAGGGGCCGGCGGTCCGCGGCCCCAGGGCCCAGGCCGACCGCAAGCTCTACCGTCGGGCCATGCAGGGATTGTTAAAGGCGCAAGCCAACCTGGACATCCGGGAAGCCGCGGTCGAGGACCTGTTTTTCGACCAAAAAGGGCGGATTTCCGGGGTTCTTACCGGGTCCGGGGAGGCCCTCCGGGCGGCCGCTGTGGTGGTCACCACCGGCACCTTCCTGCGCGGCCTCATCCATGTCGGAAAGGCGCAGATTCCCGCCGGGCGAATCGGCGACAAGCCGGCCGTCGGCCTGGCCTATACGTTCAAGCGGATCGGCTTTGCCCTCGGCCGTCTGAAGACCGGCACGCCGCCCCGCCTCGACGGCCGCACCATCGACTGGCACGGCCTCGCCGTGCAGCCTGGCGACCAGCCGCCGGAGCCGTTCTCGACCCTGACCGAGGCCATCACCACCCCGCAGGTGCCCTGTCACATCACCGGCACGACCGCGGCCGGCCACGCCCTGATCAAGCAAAACCTTCACTTTTCGGCCATGTATTCGGGCCAGATCAAGAGCATCGGGCCGCGCTACTGCCCGTCGATCGAGGACAAGGTGGTGCGCTTCGGCGACCGCCAGCGCCACCAGATCTTCCTTGAGCCGGAGGGCCTCGACGACCCGACGGTCTATCCCAACGGCATCTCGACGTCGCTGCCCAAGGACGTGCAACTGGCTTTTCTGAAGACCATCCCGGGGCTGGAAAACGCCGTTATGCTGAGGCCCGGCTACGCCATCGAGTACGACTTCGTCGACCCGCGGGAGCTGAAGCCTAGCCTGGAAACCCGCAGGATTCCGGGACTTTTCCTGGCCGGTCAGATCAACGGCACCACCGGCTACGAGGAGGCCGCGGCGCAAGGCCTGATCGCCGGCATCAACGCTGCGCGCCTCGCCGGCGGCGGCCGGCCCTTGGTCCTCGATCGCGCCGACGCCTACATCGGGGTGATGGTCGACGACCTGGTAACCCTGGGCACCAGCGAGCCCTACCGGATGTTCACGTCGCGCGCCGAATACCGGCTCAAGCTGCGCGCCGACAACGCCGACCAGCGGCTGACCGAAAAAGGTCTTGCCGCCGGCTGCGTCGGGCCAGAGCGGGCGCGGGCGTTTCGGGCCAAGATGCAGGCGCTGAAGGCGGCCGCGGCACTGCTCGACGGTCTCAAGGCGTCGCCGAATCAATTGCGCGCCGCCGGCATCGAGGTGAATTTGGATGGTGTCCGGCGCAGCGCCCGCGAACTTCTGGGCTACCGCAACATCGGCCTCCACCGGCTGGCCGCCCTGTGGCCGGAAATCCGCGGAATTCCGCCAAAAATCGCCGGCCAGATCGAGATCGAGGCCGGCTACGCCGGCTATCTCGAGCGCCAGGAGGCGGATATCCGCGCCTTCCGCCGCGACGAGGCCCTGGCCATCCCGGAGGACCTGGATTTCGACGCCATCCCCGGCCTTTCCACCGAGGTGCGCGGCAAGCTCCGCCAAGCTCGCCCCGCCACTCTCGGCCAGGCGGCTCGGATTTCCGGGGTTACCCCGGCGGCGCTGACGGTGCTGCTCGGCCATGTGCGCCGCCGCGATCAGCGGCTGACCGCGTGAGCGGGTGGCGCCGTTTCACGTGAAACAAATCCCGCCGACCTGCCCTAGATTCCTACCCGTCCCCGGACCCCTAAGGCGGCCATGAAAAAGCCCCGAGGCGCCGCCCCTAGCCTCCGGCGGGCGCCGACGACCCACCCGATGACCGCAGCCGAATTCCAGACTATCTGCGGGGTCCCGGGCGACGCCTTGGGGCAATTCCAGGCCTATCTGGAGGAGCTGGAAAAATGGCAGCGCCGGATCAACCTGGTCGGCGCCGCCAGCCTCAAGGACCCCTGGCGCCGGCATTTTCTCGACTCGGCTCAACTGATGCCATTGCTGCCGCCGGCGGCCAAGATGGTATGCGACCTCGGCAGTGGCGCCGGCTTCCCCGGGCTGGTGTTGGCGATCCTGGGCCGCGGCGGCGGCCGGGAATTCCATTTGGTGGAAAGCAGCGAGCGTAAATGCGCCTTCCTGCGGGAAACCAACCGAATCACCGGCGCCGGGGCGATTATCCATCACCGCCGAGTCGAAAAGTTATCAGAAATTTCTGCCGACCTAATTACCGCCAGAGCCCTCGCGCCACTTGAGAAATTATTGCAATACGCGATTCCGATACTCGCAAAACACGGGCAATGCCTGTTCCTGAAGGGAAAAGGCTGGCGAGAAGAATTGACGGCGGCCGAAAAAAATTGGATTATTAAAGAATCACATATTCCGAGTATTTCGGACCCTTAGGGGACGATACTCAAATTGGAGGCGATTTCGCGCCGTGACCGCTCCTGACGGACCGTTGCCGCCCAGCCGCCGCACCCGCACCATCGCCGTCGCCAACCAGAAGGGCGGCGTCGGCAAGACCACCACCACCATCAACCTGGCGACCGCGCTCGCCGCCATCCGCCAGAAGGTGCTGATTGTCGACCTCGACCCGCAGGGCAACGCCTCGACCGGCCTCGGCATCGGCCAAGAGAAACGCGACCCCAACTCCTACCACGTGCTGATCGGCGATGTCGGCCTCGACCAGGCGATCCGCGAGACCGGCATCCCCGGTCTCGACATCGTGCCGTCCGGGATCGACCTTTCCGGCGCCGAGATCGAGCTGGTCGCCGTCGAGCGCCGGGAATACTGCTTGCGCCAGGCGCTCGCCGATGCCGCCCGAGATTACGACTACGTGCTGATCGATTGCCCGCCGGCGCTCGGGCTCCTCACCATCAACGCGCTGGTGGCGGCGCAGGCGGTGCTGGTGCCGCTGCAGTGCGAGTTCTTCGCCCTCGAAGGCGTCAGCCAGCTGGTGCGCACCATCGAGCGGGTGAAGCGCGCCTTCAACCCCGGCCTCGACATCCAGGGCATCGTGTTGACCATGCACGACCAGCGCAACAACCTTTCGCACATGGTCGCCAACGACGTGCGCGACCACTTCGGCGACAAGGTGTACAAGACCGTGATCCCCCGCAACGTCCGGGTTTCCGAGGCGCCGTCGCACGGCCGCCCGGTGATCATCTACGACCTGCACTGCCCGGGCTCGAAGGCCTATCTCGACCTGGCGGGCGAGATCATCCACCGCGAACGACGGCTCAGCGCGTGATGGCCGACAAGAAGCGCCAAAACCTGGGCCGCGGCCTGTCCGCCCTTCTCGGCAAGGAATGGGAGGAAATGGGCGAGACCGACCGGACCATGGGTTCGCGCGAGGTGCCGATCGAGTTCCTCCGCCCCGGCCGCTATCAGCCGCGCCATTCGATGAGCGAGGAGCGCATCGAAGAATTGGCGCAGTCGATCCGCGAGAACGGCATCATCCAGCCGTTGCTGGTACGCCGCGACCAGGAGCAGAAGGATTTCTACGAGATCATCGCCGGCGAACGGCGCTGGCGGGCGGCGCAATTGGCCAAGGTGCACGTGGTGCCGGTGGTGATCCGGGATCTCAATGACCAGCAATCGCTGGAGATCGCCTTGGTCGAGAACCTGCAGCGCCAGGACTTGTCGCCGCTCGAGGAAGCCGACGGCTACAAGCGGCTGATGGACGAATTCTCGCACACCCAGGACGCGCTGGCGAAGACCGTCGGCAAAAGCCGCAGCCACGTCGCCAATATGATGCGGCTCCTCGGCTTGCCGGCACCGGTCAAGAAGTTGCTGGACGCCGGCGAATTGACGGCCGGCCATGCGCGCGCGCTGCTCAATGCGCCGGACGCAGTCGAACTCGCCCGCGAAGTGGTGAAAAGGGGGCTCAACGTCCGTCAGACGGAACGCCTGGTGCGCAAGAAGCAGCGGCAGCGGGAAATGCCGCCGACGGCGAGGAAGAAGGACGTCGACACGGCGGCGCTCGAACGCGATCTCTCCAACCTTCTCGGGTTGCGAGTAGCGGTCAAATTCAAGGGCGGCGGCGGATCGATCACCGTCCACTACGATTCGCTGGAGCAGTTGGACGACGTGCTGCGGCGGCTCAACCAGAGCGGCCCGTCGACGCGGGCGCGGAAGACATCGCCGACAGCGGTGATGACCGCGGCAAAGGCCGAGACGACTCCCGTCGCGTCCAAGGCACTGCTTCCCAAGCTGAAGGTGGGTTTGAGGGCGGCGGCGCGGAAGCGGAAACCCGACCGCAAGTCGGCATAACGGCGCGCCGATCTCTCGGCGTCGTCGTCAATTCATCCCGATAAATTGGAAAATCGCGGTGGGCTAGCGGTCGCGCGCGCCGGCGCGGGCGGCCTGGGCGATGCGCATCAGAGCACGGTGACAGACTGCCGCCGCCGGCAGGCCCGTCGACTTGCAGTCGATCTCGGCTTCGGTCGCCAGCTCGAGCGCCCTCGCCAGACGGTCGGTCCGCCATTGCCGAAGCTGGGTCCGGAACGCCGGCTCGAACTTGAAGATCAACGGTGGGCGCAGCGACTTCATGGCGGTCTGCGGGGGCTCGCCGCGCTCAACTTTTCCGAGTGTCCAATGCAGCCTCTGCAAGTGCCGCTGCACGGCGCGCAGCACGCTGACGGGACTCTCACCTTCCAGGAAGGCGCGTTCGAGCGCCCGGTCGAGTGCCGCCGCGTCGCCGTCGGCGGCAGCGTAGGCGACCGCGTCCAGGGAGGCGGCCGCGCTGTCGCCGATGCAGGCCTCGGCGTCGGCGAGCTCGATCGGCCGCGGCCGGCCGTCGGCAGAGGCGTCACCGCCGGCGTAGAGGACGAGCTTTTCGAGCTCGCCGCGGGTCACCAGCCGGTCGCCGCCGAGGTTGTTAATCAGGAACGCCATCGCGTCGGCGGTGGCGACAAGCCCGCGGCCGCCGAGGGTTTCCCGGATGACGCCTTCGAGTTCCCGGGCGCCGTCCTCGTAACATCCTATGATTGCGGCATTTTTGGCCGTTTCGAACAGCTTCCTGAGGGACGATCCCTTGCCCAGGTTGGCGGCCTCGGCGACCACCAGATTGTCGCCGCGGCCGGCGTCGAGAAGGCTTGCGAAGATTTGCGCGACGCCGTCGGTGGCGTCGCGCACCCGCACCACCCGCCGTCCGCCGGTCATCGAGAGCTGCGCGGCCTCGTCGGCGAGGCGCGCCGGGTCGGACTTGATGACCGCCGCCGTCAACTCGACGACGCGGAACGGATCGTTCAGGTCATCGACCACCGAACGGGCGAGGCTGTCGGCGCGCTCGCGGACCAGCCCGCAATCGGGGCCGAACAACAGCACGGCCGCAACGTCCGGGTCCGGGCGCCGGATGAAACCGTTGATCCTGGACGCCGAGATCTTCACCGGAGGGCTATTTCCCTTGCGCCGCCGGGTTGGAGAAGAAGACGCCGAGGCGAATCCGGATGTCCTCGCTGAGCTCGCGGACGGCCCGCGCCCGGGCGTCCTTTTCCGCCATCAGGGTGGCGAATTCGGAATCGAGGATGTTGTAGCTGACGGTGATCGTGCTGTCGCCGCTGAAGAGGTTTTTGCCGGTCGCCGCGCTGGTCAGATTGTATACGGCCCGCATCTGCAAGTTGGCGCGGGTCGCGAACGCGGTCTTGCGGACGCCGAGCGCGCTCAAGTTCTCGGTGACCTGTGTCTTCATTACATAGCGCGCCTTTTCCGGCCGGCCGTCGGGATTGAGAATCGTCAGTAGATGATTGTGAAGTTGCTGGCCGATGCGGTCGGGGATCGGCTCGATCTTGATTTGCGCAAACTCCGCGGGCGGGCTGCCGGTGATTCGGCTGCCGTACAGCGGCTGGAAACCGCACGCCGCGACCGTCACGACGGCGGCGGCAAGGATCAGGCTTCTAAACGACGACATTGATGATCCGATTTGGCACCACGATCACTTTGCGAACCGGCTTGCCGCCGATGGCGGCGACCACGTTGCCCAAGGCCAGTGCCGCCGTTTCCGCCGTTTCACGGTCGCTGTCCTTGGGCAGGTCCAGCGTGCCGCGGAGCTTGCCGTTGACCTGGACGGCAACGGTGACGTTCTGCTCGACCAGTTGCGCGGCATCGGCGACCGGCCACGGCTCGTTGGCGAGAAACGTCTCGTGGCCGAGACTATGCCACAAATCCTCGGTCAAGTGGGGCATCATCGGGCCGAACAGGCGGACCACGGTCTCCAGGCCGAAGCGCAACGCCCGGCCGGCGCCCGGGTTCTTGGAGTCCAGGCCGTCGAGCTGGTTGGTCAGCTCGCGGATGCGCGCGATCGCCTTGTTGAAGTGGAACCTGTCGAGGTCATCGGACACCCCGGCAACGGTCTTGTGGACGGCGCGAACCGCCGCTTCCGATCCTGCGCCGAGCGACTTCGGCGTCGCCGCGCCAACGGGCGCCAGCGGCGTCTTCGGCTCGTTCACCATGCGCCACAGCCGGTTCAGGTACCGCCAGGCGCCCTCGATCCCGGCGTCGGTCCAGTCGAGGTCGCGGTCGGGCGGGCTGTCCGACAGCATGAACAGGCGCGCCGTATCGGCGCCGTAGGCGTTGATGATGGCCTCTGGGTCGACGACGTTCTTGCGCGACTTGCTCATCTTTTCCGAGCGCCCGATCGTCACCGGCTTGCCGCCGGCCTTGGCGACCACGGTGCCATCGGCGGCCCGTTCAACCTGCTCGGGGAACAGCCAGCGGCCCTCGTCGTCGCGATAGGTCTCGTGACAGACCATGCCCTGGGTCAACAGGCCGGCGAACGGCTCCTTAATTCCAAGATATCCGCACTGCCTGAGCGCGCGGGTGAAAAACCGCGAATACAGGAGGTGCAGAACCGCGTGCTCGATGCCGCCGATGTACTGGTCCACCGGCAGCCAGTAATCGGCGGAGCGGCGGTCGAAGGCGGTGTCGGCGTCGGGCGAGCAAAAGCGCGCGAAATACCAGGACGATTCGACGAAGGTGTCGAAGGTGTCGGTCTCGCGGCGGGCCTTGTTGCCGCACGTGGGGCAGGGGACGTTCTTCCACGTCGGATGCCGCTCCAAGGGATTGCCCGGCTTGTCGAGCGTCACGTCGTCGGGGAGCACCACCGGCAGGTCACGCTCGGGCACCGGCACGACGCCGCAAGCGGCGCAGTGGATCACCGGGATCGGACAGCCCCAATAGCGTTGCCGCGATACGCCCCAGTCGCGCAGACGGTAATTGACGCCCTTGCGGCCCGCGCCGGCTGCCTCGAGGCGCTTCACTACCGCCTTCTTGGCGTCCTCGACGACGAGGCCGTCGAGGAAGTCCGAGTTGATCAGCACGCCGTCGTCCGTGTAGGCCTCGGCGCCGATGGCGAACGCCTCGGCGTCGGCGTTCTTGGGAGCGACCACGGGAATCACGTCGATGCCGTACTTGCGGGCGAACTCGAGGTCGCGCTGGTCGTGGGCGGGGCATCCGAAAATGGCGCCGGTGCCGTATTCCATCAGCACGAAATTGGCGACGTAGAGCGGCATGGTCTTTCCGTTGACGAACGGGTGGCGGATGCGGACGCCGGTCTCGTAGCCGACCTTTTCCGCGAGCTCGATGGCCGCCTCGCTGGTGCCCGAGCGGTTGCAGGTGGCGATGAAGTCCCCGAGGCGCGAATCCTTCCCGGCCAGCTTTTGCGCCAGCGGGTGGTTGGCGGCGATGGCCGCAAAAGTCGCGCCGAAGATGGTGTCCGGACGCGTCGAATAGACTTCCAGACGCTCGCCCTCGTCTTTGCTCGCGTCCTCGATGTCGAACAGAATATACGCGCCTTCCGAGCGGCCGATCCATTTCTCCTGCATCAGCCGCACCCGGTCCGGCCAGCGCTCCAGGGTCTTGAGATCCCGGAGCAGCTCCTCGGTGAAAGCGGTGATCTTCAGGAACCATTGCGCAAGCAGCCGCTTCTCGACGACGACGCCGGAACGCCAGCCCTTGCCGTCGATCACCTGCTCGTTGGCGAGCACGGTGTTCTCGACCGGGTCCCAGTTGACCCACGACTCTTTGCGGTACACCAGGCCGGCCTTCAAGAAGTCCAGGAACATCTTCTGTTCGTGGCGGTAGTACTCGGGATCGCAGGTCGCGATCTCGCGTGACCAGTCGTAGCTCAGCCCCATCGCCTTGAGCTGGCGGCGCATGGTCGCGATGTTGTCCTTGGTCCACCGCGCCGGGTGAATCTTGTTGTCGATGGCGGCATTCTCCGCCGGCAGCCCGAAAGCATCCCATCCCATCGGGTGAAGCACGTTAAATCCGCGCGCCCGCTTGTATCGCGCGACCACGTCGCCAAGGGTGTAATTGCGGACGTGGCCCATGTGGATCCGTCCCGACGGATAGGGGAACATCTCGAGCACGTAATACTTCGGCTTATCCGCCCGCTCGCCGACGGCGAACAGCTTGCGATCCTCCCAGATCGCCTGCCACTTGGCCTCTGTTTCCTTGAAGTTGTAGCGCGACATCTCGATATGGCTTGCCCGGCTGGCCGACGAGGCTCCGATGGTCCGGCGGGTCGGCGGAAAGTGGACGCCCGCGAGGTTTGCGTCTTTGTCTTTTCGCGACGCCGATCCGGGCGGCGGCCGGGCGTTTGTGCCCGATTGCCGGTCCGGGGATTTGGCGGACCGGCTACTTCTGTATCGACTGGTTCCTGAGTTGCCGGGCACGAATCAGGATCGCGTCCTCGATCTTGATCCCGGTTTCGTCGGGCACCGCCGCGTCCTTCCACAGTCCGCCGCGGTCTTGAACCTGACGGAACACCGCGACGCGAATTCCGTCGGCGCGCAACGTACGGCCCAGGATGTAGACGTTGAGCTTGAACCGCTCGCTCGGCGATTCGACCGGCGTGTGCCAGTCGGTGATGATGACGCCGCCGAACGGATCGGCGGAATTGACCGGCATGAAGGAAATCGTGTCCAGCGACGCCCGCCACAGGAAGCTGTTGACGCCGAGCGCGCCGCCACCCCTTTCCTGGGGATCCTTGGTTCCGCCAAATATATTGCTGATGCCGCCTTCGCCGAAGATGGTCTTGCGCTTGTCGTAATCGACTTCTTCCGGCCTTCCGTACTCTTGACCGACCACCGGCTCCGGCGTGAACGGCTCGGCGGAGCAGGCCGCAAGCAACAGCCCGACGGCGACGCCGGCCAACCCGTAGCGGATGGCGGCCGGCAACCGTCGCGGCGTGTTCGATTCAGCGGTCATGCGATAACGGCTCCTCATCAAATCGGCGAATATTATAAACGATTCGGGGCCTTCACCATACCCCCTTCATATAATTGGATAATTCGTGCGACGGCGCAAGCACCGCAAGCGCCGGCCGCTCACGGGGCTGCCAGGAACCCGCCGATCCCGGCGAAACCCACGGCGCCGCTTGCCTTCAAACGCCCGGCCGTCGCCGCCGACACGCCGCCGAGGGCGTAGACCGGCAGCGGACTTTGCCGGCACCAGGCGGCGAAGCGCAGGCTGCCGAGCGGCATCGCCCGCGGATGGCTGACGGTTTGGAATACCGGCGCCAATAGCGCCGCATCGGCGCCGGCGCGCGCCGCTCGCCACAACGCCGCCGGCGAATGGGCGGCCGCCGTCACCACCCAGTGCGGCCGCCGCCAGCTCCGCCACGGCCCAGGACCCAGCGCCGCCATCGCCTCCGGCAGGTGCAGGCCGTCGGCGCCTATCTTGGCCGCCAGCGCCGCGTCGCCGGCGATCAGGACGCGCACGCCCCGGGGCCGCGCCACCGCCACCACGCGGCGCGCCAAATCCTCGCGGTGG
>JACPJY010000377.1 GCA_016187325.1 Rhodospirillales bacterium
GCCCTTGCGGCGCAGGTGCGCCGGCTCGGCGTCGGCTTGCGCTGCGTCGGCGTCGTAGACGATGCGATCCTGGCCGGCGAGCGCCACAAAACGCTTGCCGCGGGCGCGACCGATCAGCGTCAGGTTGACTTGGCGGGCGAGCTCGACGCCCCAAGCGGTGAAGCCGGAGCGCGACGCCAGGATCGGGATTCCCATCTGCACGGTCTTGATCACCATCTCGCTGGTCAACCGGCCGGTGGTGTAGAAGATCTTGTCGCCGCCGGAAATCTTGTTGAGGAACATATAGCCGGCGATCTTGTCGACGGCGTTGTGGCGGCCGACGTCCTCCATGTAGAGCAGCATCCGGTCCTGCTCGGCCAGCACACACCCATGGATGGCGCCGGCCTCCAGATACAGGCTCGGCTGGGTGTTGATCTTCTTCATCAGCGCATAGAGCCACGAGGTTTTGATCACCGCGTCCTTGGGCAGCTCGGTGGTCTCGAACTTCTCCATCACGTCGCCGAACACCGTGCCCTGGGCGCAGCCAGAGGTCAGCGTCTTCTTCTTCAGCTTGTCCTCGAAGTTGGTCTCGCGCTCGGTGCGCACGACGACGGTGGCGATGTCCTCGTCGTAGTCGATGCCGGTGATGACATCCGAGGCGTCGATCATGTTCTGGTTCACCAAGTAGCCGACCGCCAGGTAGTCCGGGTAGTCGCAGATCGACATCATGGTGACGATCTCCTGGCCATTGAGATAGAGCGTCAACGGCCGTTCGACGGTCACCGAGGTGACGATCGGGTTGCCGTCCTGGTCGGCGCCCTCGACCCGCTCGGTGAGGCGTGGGTCCTGCGGATTGGGGACCACCAGATTTTCGTCGCCGCTCATCGCTGCCTCGGTTTCATCACTCGCGCTGCTCAGAAATCGCGCCGGGCCGTCCCATCCGCGCCGGCGCGGTCACCGGACTGTGGCTATCGCCACTATGGTAATCGGGGCCGTTGTTATCAAGGCCCGCGGGCGCTCAGCGGGCCGTCGCCACGCCCTGACGGATACAATTTATGTTGTTGAAAAATAACATAAATCGTCCGTAAAGAAAGTCCTTTGATCGGAAGCCTCGCGTCCGTCGGACGGATTTCGCCCGCCCGTCGCCGTCACCGGTCGTCGCTTGGCCGCCATTTGGTGATGCGGTTGTTGTCGAAGTCGGTGACGAACACGGCGCCGTCGGCGGCCGCCGCCACCCCCATGGCGTGACGAAGGCGGCCCTTACCTTCGCCGCCGAACGCCGTCAAAAATGTGCCGTCGGGAGCGAATTTCTGTACGCGGTTGTTATAGAAATCGGCGGCAAGGACGTTGCCGGCCGCGTCCACCGCCAGGGCGGTGACGGTGGCAAACCAACCTGCGAACGGGCCATGCACGTTGACCGCGAACGGCCCACCCCACTTGCGAAGGAACCGCCCGTCGGCGGCGAAGGCCTGAACGCGGTCGTTGTAACCGTCGGCGACGTAGAGGGTGCCGTCAGAGCCGATCGCCACGTCGGTCGGGTAGTTGAAGCTGCCGGCGCCGATGCCGGTCTCGCCGGTGGTCCCCCATTGGCCGACGAAACTGCCGTCGGCCTTCAGCCGCTGGACCCGCTGATTGTAGAAATCGGCGACGAAAAGATCGCCGGCCGGCGATACGGCGATGCCGCCGGGGGCGTTGAACGCACCAGGTCTGCTGCCTTTCCTGCCGACGTACCGCCTGTGAATCCCGTCGAGTCCGAACACCTGGATTCGGTCGTTCCAGTACTCGGCGACGTAGAGTTCGCCGCCGGCAACGGTAATGTTCATGGGCCGCCCGAGATCACCCGGCCCGGTGCCGGGTCTTCCGAACTGGCGTTTGAAATTGCCGTCGAGATCGAACACCTGAATCCGGCCGTTGCGGGCGTCGGCGACGAACACCTCGTCGCCGGCGATGGCGATTCCCGTCGGGTCGTTGAATTGGCCGGGGCCATCGCCCTTGCCGCCCCAGGCGGCGACGAAGGCATAGGGCGGCTCCTTGGGCGACGGCACGAAGACTAGCCAGCCGACGGCGAGCAGCGCGGCGACGCTCGCCGCGATGCCGCCGAGCGCCTTGTAGAGGACGTGCCGGGTCATGCTTGCCGGCGCCGCTTCAGAAATTGACCCGGAAGCCGGCGCGTACGACGTAATCGTTCTCCAGCGCCGTGCCGTTGAGGCGTTGGAGCACGGGCACCTGCACCGCCGCCTCGACGATCCAACGCTTGCTCACGTATTGCAGGCCGGGAACCAGGAACAGGCTGGTGCCGCCGGAACTGCTGTCGTCCGCGCCGCCGCTCTCGTTCTTGTCGTTATGCACCAGGTTGGCCTCCAGCACCCCGTAGAGGAAGCCCGGCACGCCTGGCCCAAGGGCGCGCGGCCACAGCCGGTATTGCAGCGACGCATCGAGCTGCGCCACGTCGCCGAAGGCGAAGCCGTTGGCCTTCGTGTTAGCCTGATAACCGGCCTGAGCGTCGATCTGGTAGTCGAGGGTCTGGTAGGTGAGGACGAGGCCAGCGAACGGGTCCCAGGAGCCCGATCCGGGCTGCACGTCGGCGGGCAGGCGGCCGAAGACGTCGGTGCGGTCGTCGTCGCCGGTCGGCGTCTCGACGCCAGCGAACGGCGCGATCCGGAAGGTGTGTCCCGGCCAGTCTTTCCTGAACGCCGTGTAACGGCCGAACAACCGCACGTCGCCGAGTCCGCGAGCACCGCGGGCGCGCCGCGAGCCGCTCTCGGTCAACTTGAGGCGCTTATCGACGTAGGGAACAGCGGCGAACAGCGCCACATCGGCGCTGACGCCGTAGCCGAGCACCGACACCGCCGACCATACGGTGAAGTCGCGGGCGGCACTGCTCGGGTCGTTGCCGGATTGCTCCAGGATCGCCTGTTCGCGGAATATGAACTCGCCGTCGGCGACCGGCAGCGCGGTGTTGAAGGTCATCGGCGCGGCTTGGGCCTCGCGGAGCACTCCCATCGCCACCAATTGCAAAGCAAAGCCAATGGCGAATGTGACCGTGCATCTCAACGTTGTTCGTTCGCTTGTCATTGGCTATCACCCGGCGACACCTGCTTGAATCCGTTGAGGGTGAAGCCAGCGTCTTTGACGGCCTGCTCGGCCGTCGCTTTATCAAGCGTGACGCCGTCCTTCATGGTGACGATCACGGTGCCTTCCTTGATGTTCGTCTCAAGGCGTTCGACGCCTTTGACGGCGTTCAACTTCTTCTCGATGCCATAGGCGCAGAAGGGGCAGGCGAGACCGGCGACTTCAAGGCGGTAGCTCGGGCCGGCTGCCAACGCGGCGGTCGTAAACCACGCCGTGGCTAAAATGGCGAGGGCGAAACGTGATAGGGTGTTCATGCTTGTGCTCTCCTTGTCGGTTGGCGATGGGGTTCGGGCGCGACCGGCTTACCGACGCTGAGGATCGCCTGGAAGAACAGCGAGGGCTGGCCCCACAGCGAGTTGAAGAAGATCGTGGTCACGCTCACCGCCATGGCCACCATCGCCCAGACCGGATAGACGAGCCCGGTCGTCGCCAGCGGCACGCCGATGCCGTTGAACAGGAAGGCGAGCGAGACGTTCTGCACCATCTTGCGGTAGCTGCGGCGGCTGATCTCGCGGGCGGTCACCACGCCAGCGAGCCGGTCGCCGAGGATGATGATGTCGGCTGCATCGACGGCGATGTCGGTGCCGCCTCCCATGGCGATGCCGACGTCCGCCTGCATCAGCGCCGGCGCGTCGTTGATGCCGTCGCCGACCATCGCCACCTGGCCGTCTTGCTGAAGCCTTCGGACGAGGTCCGCCTTTTGGCCGGGCAGGATGCCAGCATGGACCTCGTCAATGCCAAGCTCCGCCGCGACGCGGCGGGCGGCGGGCTCGTTGTCGCCGGTGACCAGCACGGTTTTTAGTCCGGCTCGCTTGATTGCGGCGACCGTCTGGCTGGCTTCGGGCCTCACTGTGTCGCCAAGGGCGAGAAGGCCAAGAGGTTGACCGTTGCGGCAGACGGCGATGACGGTGCGCCCGGTGCTTTCGAGCGTACCGATGCGGCTCGCCAGCGGCGCCAAGTCAACACCGCTCTCGGTAATGAAGCGCGGGCTACCGGCCAGCACCGTTTCCGTGGCGATGCGCGCACGAACGCCCTTGCCCGGGACGGCTTCGAAGTGCTCCACCCCGGGCGGCGTGATATCCCGCTCGAAGGCAGCCGTTACGATCGCGTCGGCCAGCGGATGTTCGGAGGAGGCTTCGGCCGCGGCCGCGACCCCGAGTAACTCTTCTTCGTTGATGCCGACAGCTTCGATCTCGATAACGCGCGGCCGACCCTCGGTCAGTGTTCCGGTCTTGTCGAAGGCGATCTGCTTCACCAGGCGATAACCCTGGAACGCCTCGCCGGTGCGCATAAGGACGCCGCGCTCGGCCGCTTCACCGGCGCCGCGCACGATCGACAGTGGCGCCGAGATGCCGACGGCGCAGGGATAGCCCA
>JACPJY010000294.1 GCA_016187325.1 Rhodospirillales bacterium
ATCGGGTGCGTCTCGGCGACGAACTGGTCGCCGGTCAGCGCGTGGCAGATCAGGATGGCGTTGGAGCGGTCGGCGTTGAGCTCGCCGTAGGTCTGGTAGGCGACCGGAAAGTCGGAAAGCCCGGCGCCGCAGTCGAGTCGCAACGGCGCCTTGGTGCCGAGGCGCACGTGATGCCCGGGGAGCGGCGCCGGTGCCGGCACCGCGCTCGCGTGGCCGTTGCTTTGGCTTTTGTGGGCGGTCATCGCCAGTATCCCGTTATGCGATCCCGGACGCCCCGATTTCCGCGGTCCCGAGAAGGGCATCATAGCTAGGTGCGGGGCCTTGGAGTGTCAATGTTTTCTTTGATTTTACGGGGCCATGCCATTATCACTAGGCCCGCTTTTCCCGGCTCCGACGGTTTCCCGGCCGGCCGCGAGGCCGACCGCCAGGAGAGTGTCCGCGGGCGATGGATGGGCCTCTCTAGGAACTTGCTTAGGCGCACACCATGACAGTCGACAAAGACAAGCTCGCGGCGTTGCGCCGGGAAATCGACCGCATCGACGAATCCATCCACGACTTGATCATCGAGCGGACCAAGGTGGTCGAGAAGGTCCGCAACGCCAAGCGCGGCGAAAAGATCAAGATCCGGCCGGCCCGCGAGGCCGAAATCCTGTATCGCCTGATGAACCGTCACCGAGGTCATTTCCCGAAACGCGAGCTGGCACGCATCTGGCGCGAGATGATCGTCGCCACGCTCCGTTTCGAGGGGCCGTTCTCGATTGCGGTTTACGTCGGCGACAACGGGGCCGGGTACTCCGACATGGCGCGCGATCAGTACGGATCGTTCACGCCGATGAGCCGTCACGTCTCGACTCGCGCCGTCGTCGAGGTGGTCCGCAACATGCAGGCCACCGTCGGCATCCTGCCGCTGCCGCGCCGCGACGACGAGGAGCATTGGTGGCAGCTGTTGGTGTCGGAGACGCCGGACACGCCGCGCGTTATCGCAAGGCTGCCGTTCATCAGCGGCGCCACCGGCGCCGACCTCGAGGCGCTGGTGATTTGCGCCATTGACCAAGAGCAGACCGGCCGCGACCGCTCGTACCTAGCGGTCGAAGCGGACGCCGACATCGGCTTCAAGGCGGTCGAGCAGGCGCTGTCGCAGGCCGGAGTGTCCGCGGTGTCGCATCAGGTCTGGCATGGCCCGGAGCGGCCCGCCGTCTGGACCTACTTGGTCGAGGTGTTCGGCTTCGTCGATACCAAGGGCCGACAACTGAAACGCCTGAAGGACGGCCTCGGCCGGCCGGCAAAGCGGCTGGTGCACCTCGGCGGCTACGCGACGCCGCTTGGCGACGCCGACCTCGCCGATCCGGAACCTTTGGACGGGAGCACCGGATCGTGAGCGCGCCTGAGCCCCGGCCCGGGATCATGGACATCGCGCCCTACGTCGGCGGCGAGTCCGCGATCGCCGGCAAAAGGAAGGCGATCAAGCTGTCGAGCAACGAGGGCGCCTTCGGGCCCAGCCCCAGGGCGGTGATCGCCTACAAGAAGGCGGCGGCGACGCTGCACCGCTACCCCGACGGCTCGGCCACCGAATTGCGCAAGGCGATTGCGGCCCGTCACGGCCTCGATCCCGAGCGCGTCGTCTGCGGTGCTGGCTCAGACGAATTGCTGATCCTGATGTGCAAGGCCTATGCCGGACCGGGCGACGAGGTGCTGTATACCGAGCACGGGTTCCTGATCTACCCGATCGCCGCCAAGGCCGCCGGGGCGACGCCGGTCAAGGTGGCGGAAAAGCAACTCACCGCCGATGTCGACGCACTGGTGAAACGCGCCGGCGCCAAAACGCGACTGTTGTTCATCGCCAATCCCAACAATCCGACCGGGACGTATCTCCCGGCCGACGAACTCATGCGGCTGCGCGAACGCCTGCCCCGGCACGTGATCCTGGTGATCGACGCGGCCTACGCCGAGTTCGTCACCCACAACGACTATTCGCCCGGCATCGAGCTGGTGGACGGCGGCGACAACGTGGTGATGACGCGCACGTTTTCCAAAATCTTCGGTCTCGGCGGCGCGCGCCTCGGCTGGGCCTATTGTCCGGCTCCCATCGCCCATGTCCTTAATCTGGTGCGCGGTCCTTTCAACGTGTCGGCGCCGGCAATGGCCGCCGGGCTGGCGGCGCTCGACGACGTCGCATTCACCAACAAGGCACGCGCCCACAACACGGTCTGGCGCGCCTGGAGCCGCGAGCGGCTGCTCGAACTCGGCCTCGAGGTGCCGGAAAGCGCCTGCAATTTCGTGCTGGTGCGGTTCCCCGCCGCCGGCGGCCGCGACGCCAAGGCCGCCGACGCCTTTTTGAAAGCGCGCGGCATCATCGTCCGCCGCGTCGCCGCCTATGGCCTGCCCGATTGCCTGCGCGTCACCATCGGGCTCGAGGACGAGATGCGGACGCTGGTCGACGCGCTCCGGGAGTTCACAAAGTCATGGGGCAGCCGATGAGCGCCGCCAAGAAGGTTCTGTTTTCGCGCATCGCGCTGATCGGCATCGGGCTGATCGGCTCGTCGTTGGCGCGCGTGGTGCGTCGCGACGGTCTCGCTGAGCACATTTCCGTCGCCACCCGCAGCAAGGAAACGCTGAAGAAGGCGAAGGCGCTCAAGCTTGCCGATTCCTACAGCCTCGATCCCGCCGAGGCGGTCCGCGACGCCGACCTGGTGATGCTGGCGACCCCGCTCGGCGCCTACGGCGACGTGGCCAAGGCGATGGCGCCCGGGCTCAAGCCGGGCGCCATCGTCAGCGACGTCGGCTCGTGCAAGGAGAGCGTGTTCCGCGACGTCGGGCCGCACCTGCCGAAGGGCGTGCATCTGGTGCCCGGGCACCCGGTCGCCGGCACCGAGCATTCCGGCCCGGAAGCCGGCTTCGCCGAGCTGTTCGACGGCCGCTGGTGCGTGCTAACGCCGGCCCGCGAAGCCGACGCCGAAGCCGTCGACAAGGTCGCCGAGCTGTGGCGCCGCGCCGGCATGATGATCGAGCGCATGGACGCCCGACACCACGATCAGGTGCTGGCCCTGACGTCGCACCTGCCGCATCTGATCGCCTACACCATCGTCGGCACCGCTACCGATCTCGGCGACGCGCTCAAGAGAGAGGTGTTCAAGTACTCGGCCGGCGGCTTCAGGGATTTCACCCGCATCGCCGCCTCGGACCCGGTGATGTGGCGCGACATCTTCCTCAAGAACAAGGACGAGGTGCTCGACGTGCTCGGCCGCTTTACCGAGGACCTGACGGCACTGCAGCGCGCTATCCGCCGCGGCGAGGGCGACAAGCTCGAGAAGCACTTCACTCGCACCCGCGCAATCCGTCGCGGCGTCATCGAGGCCAAGCAGGATTGAAAAGCGCAGCGCCTGGGCGAA
>JACPJY010000295.1 GCA_016187325.1 Rhodospirillales bacterium
AGGTGCGCGTTCACGATTCGACGGCCGACCTGCGCTACATGGTGTTGCCGATGCGGCCCGATGGCACCAAGGGACTGAACGAGAAGGCGCTCGCCAAGTTGGTCACCCGTGACAGCATGATCGGTGTCACCCGCCTGGAGGACCGATGAAGGACGACGCGGCCAAGGGCGCCGGCTACCGCTGGGACGACCCCTTTCTCCTCGACGACCAGCTGAGCGAGGAGGAGCGCCTGGTCCGCGATACGGCGCGCGACTACGCGCAAACGAAGCTGATGCCGCGCATCATCGAGGCCAACCGCAACGAGCACTTCGACCCGGCGATCATGACCGAGATGGGGGCTCTCGGGCTGCTCGGCTCGACCATCCCCGAGAAATACGGCGGCGCCGGCGTCAACCACGTCTGCTACGGCCTGACCGCGCGCGAGATCGAGCGCGTCGATTCCGGCTACCGCTCGGCGATGAGCGTGCAGTCGTCGCTGGTCATGCACCCGATTCACGCCTACGGCTCCGAGGCGCAGCGCAAGAAGTACCTGAAGAAGCTCGCGACGGCGGAGCTGATCGGCTGCTTCGGCCTGACCGAGCCCGACCACGGCTCCGACCCGGGCGGCATGCGCAGCCGCGCCGAGAAGGTCGACGGCGGTTATTTGCTCACCGGCAACAAGATGTGGATCTCGAACTCGCCGATCGCCGACGTGTTCATCGTCTGGGCCAAGCTCGACGGCGTCATCCGCGGGTTTATCCTCGAGAAGGGCATGAAAGGGCTCACGGCGCCGAAGATCGAAGGCAAGTTCTCGCTCAGGGCCTCGATCACCGGCGAGGTGGTGATGGATCGGGTGTTGGTGCCCGAGGCGAACCTGTTGCCCGGGGCCGAAGGCCTGAAGGGCCCGTTCGGCTGCCTCAACAAGGCGCGCTACGGCATCGCCTGGGGGGCGCTCGGCGCGGCCGAGTTCTGCTGGCACGCGGCCAGAAAGTACACCCTGGAGCGCAAGCAGTTCGGCCGGCCCTTGGCGGCCAATCAGCTCATCCAAAAGAAGCTCGCCGACATGCAGACCGAAATCACCATCGGCCTGCAGGCGGTGCTCAGGGTCGGGCGTATGCTCGACGACGGCACCTGCCCGCCCGAGAACATCTCGCTGGTCAAGCGCAACTCCGCCGGCAAGGCCCTCGACATCGCGCGGATGGCCCGCGACATGCACGGCGGCAACGGAATCGCCGACGAGTTCCACGTCATCCGCCACCTGATGAACCTGGAAACCGTCAACACCTACGAGGGCACCCACGACATCCACGCCCTCATTCTCGGGCGGGCGCAGACGGGGATTCAGGCGTTTACCAGCTAGGGCCGGCGCCTACTTCATCTCCGGCACCATCTCGATGGCGCCGCACGGGCATTCGGCGGCGCACATGCCGCAGCCCTTGCAGTAGTCGTAGTTGAAGCGGAAGCGGTTGCCGGGCCCGAGCTTGATGACCGCGTTGTCGGGGCAGATGCCGTAGCAGTTGTCGCACTCGAAGCAGTTGCCGCAGCTCAGGCACCGCCGCGCCTCATAGAGCGCGTTGTCCTCGTCGAGGCCCTTGATCACCTCGTCGAAGCTGGTCTGGCGGCGGATCAAATCGAGCTGTGGCCGCACCGTCTTCGGCGCATCGTCGTAGTACCAGGTGTTGAGGTTGGCGAACTCGGCCAGCGGATGCTTCGCCGGTTTTTCGTCGCGGACGCCGCGTAGCCAGGCGTCGATATTGCGCGCCGCCTTCTTGCCGTGGCCGATGGCGACCGTCACCGTGCGCTCCGCCGGCACCATGTCGCCGCCAGCGAACAGTCCTACGCGGCCGGTCATCATCTGCGGGCTCACCTGCACGACGCCGTCCTTGGCGATGTCGACGCCGGGCACCCGCTCCAGGAACGTGGTGTCCACGTCCTGGCCGAGCGCCAGAATCAGGGTGTCGGCTTCCAGGGTCTCGAACTCACCGGTCGGCTGCGGGCGGCCGTGGTCGTCGATGGTCATCTTCTCGACCGTGAACTTGGTGTCCTCGATCTGCTTGATGGTGCGCAGCCAGTGAATCAGCACCCCCTCCTCCTCGGCCTCCCGGGCCTCGAAGTCGTGCGCCGGCATCTCCTTGCGCGACCGACGGTAGACGATCATCGCCTCGTCGGCGCCAAGGCGCTTGGCAGTCCGCGCCACGTCCATGGCGGTGTTGCCGCCGCCGTAGACGATGACGCGGCGGCCGAGTTTCGGCGGCTCGGCGCCGGTCTCCATCTCGCGCAGCAGGCTGACCGCGTCGAGGATCCTGCCCGCCGCGTGGGCCGGAATGTCGACGCGCTTCGCCAGGTGGGCGCCGACGGCGGTGAACACGGCGTCGAAGCCGGAGGCGAAACAGGACTCGATGTCGTCCACCTTGCTGTCGAGCTCGAGCTCTATGCCCATGCCGAGGATGCGCTGGATTTCCGCGTCCAGCACGTCGCGCGGCAGGCGGTATTTCGGGATCCCGAAGCGCATCATGCCGCCGGGCATCGGCCCGGCCTCGCGAATGGTGACGGCGTGGCCGAGCCGGCGCAGGTGATAGGCGGCCGACAGTCCGCTCGGCCCCGCGCCGATCACCAGCACCCGCTTGCCCGACGGTTCGGCCTCGAAGCGCGGCGTCCATCGCTTCTCGATCGCCAGGTCACCGAGAAAGCGCTCGACCGAATTGATGCCGACCGCGGAGTCGATCTTGGCCCGATTGCAGGCGTTCTCGCACGGGTGGTAGCAGACCCGGCCCATCACCGCCGGCA
>JACPJY010000296.1 GCA_016187325.1 Rhodospirillales bacterium
GAAAACGCTGCCGGACGACATCAAGTCGGGCTTCCGGCGCCTCGACTTGGGCGAGACGGATTCGACCGGCAAGTCCATCCTCGCCACCATGATCAAGAACATCGAGGTCGCCGAAAAGACCGATAACCTGCTGTGCCAGGATACCGGCATCCCGATCTATAACATCACCATCGGCCGCGGCGTCGAGGTCGATGGCGTGGATTTGAAGGACGCCATCCGCCGCGGTTGCGAGCGCGCCACCCGCGAATACCCGTTGCGCTCCTCGGTGGTGCATCCGGTGACCCGCAAGAACGAGCACACCAGTTGCGGCCGGCGCGTGCCCGTCATCACCGTCGATTTCTCGGAGACGCCCAACGAGCTGGTGATCGAGATGATCCCCAAGGGCTCCGGCTCCGAGAACGGCTCGTTTTTGAAGATGTGCATACCGGCCGACGGCGTGAACGGCATCAAGACCTTCGTCGTCGACAAGGTGATGGAGGCCGGCGGCAAGGTTTGCCCGCCGACCATCGTCGGCGTCGGCGTCGGGGGCACTTCGGACCTATGCGCGCATCTCGCCAAGATGGCGGCGACGCGACCGCTCGGCTCCCGCTGCGACGACCCGGAAGGGGCGAAGCTGGAGAAGGAATTGACCGAGGCCGTCAACAGTCTCGGCATCGGCCCGCAAGGTCTCGGCGGCGATTCGACGGCGTTCGCGGTGCACGTCGAAACGGCGGCCACCCACATCACCATGAACCCGGTCGCCGTCAACATCCAGTGCCATTCCGCCCGTCGCGCGCGGGCGACCTTCACGTCCAAGGGCGTCGAGCTCGGGTTCTGACGATGGCCGACTACGACATCACGCTCCCAGTCAGCGACGCCGACGTGCGCAAGTTGCGCGTCGGCGACCACGTCACGCTGCAGGAGACGCTGTTCGGCATCCGCGACGCCACGCTCATCCACATGTTCGACAAGGGCCGCAAGACCCGGTTCGACCTCCGCGGCCACGCCGTCATCCATACCGCGCCCAATGTCAAGAAGGTGCCGGTCTCCAACGAGTGCCCGGCCGGCTACCGGTCAATCTGCATCGGCACCACCACCTCGGCGCGGATGGAGCGCTTCACCCGGCCGCTGATGGCCGAGTACGGCGTCCGCATGATCATCGGCAAGGGCGGCCTCGGCAAAGACAGCGCCAAGGCCTTCCAGGATCTCGGCGGCGTTTATCTCGCCATCATCGGCGGCACGGCGGCGCTCGAGACGACCTGGATCGAGCGCATCCTCGACGTCGACATGGACGACCTCAACCCGGAGAGCCTCTGGCATTTCCGCATCAAGGACTTCGGCCCGTTGCTGGTGGCGATGGATGCCCACGGCGGCAGCCTCTACGACGCCGTCGGCGCCCGCGCCCGCGACCGCCGCGCCCAGGCGCTCGCCCGCATGGGCGTCGGTAGTTGAACCGCCTCGATACCGACGTCTTGATTTTGGGCTCCGGCGGTGCCGGCCTGTTCGCGGCATTGCATGCCAAAGCCGGCGCGCCGGACCTCGCCGTCACCGTCGCCGTCAAGGGGCTGCTCGGCAAATGCGGCTGCACCCGCATGGTGCAGGGCGGCTACAACGTCGCGCTGGCGCCGGGCGATTCCGTCGAACGCCATTTCATGGACACCATCGAGGGCGGCAAGTGGCTGAACGACCAGGAGCTCGCCTGGATTCTGGTCACCGTCGCCCGCGAACGCGTCCGCGAGCTTGAAAACGAGCTCGGCTGTTTCTTCGACCGCAATCCGGACGGCACCATCCACCAAAAGGCTTTCGCCGGGCAGACCTTCGACCGCACCGTGCACAAGGGCGACCTCACCGGCATCGAGATCATCAACCGGCTGGCGGAACAGGTTTGGGCGCGCGGCATAGGTCGCCTTGAGGACCACCGCGCCGTGGCGCTGATCAAGACCCGCGACGGCGCCGCCGTCGCCGGCGTCGTGATGATCGACATGCGCACCGGCGAATTCCTGTTCGTGCGCGCCCGCGCGGTTCTTTTGGCGACCGGCGGCGGGCCGACCATGTACCGCTACCACACGCCCAGCGGCGACAAGACTTGCGACGGCCTCGCCATGGCGCTCAGCGCTGGGCTCCGCCTGCGCGACATGGAGATGGTGCAGTTCCACCCGACCGGCCTGCTGGCCGGGCCGGAAACGCGGATGACCGGCACCGTCCTCGAGGAGGGGTTGCGCGGCTACGGTGCCTACCTGCTCGACGGCGAAGGCCGACGCTTCATGACCAAGACGGATAAGCGCGGCGAGCGCGCCACCCGCGACATCGTCAGCCGCGCCATGTTCGCCGAGATGCGCAACGCCAACACCGGGCCGATGGGCGGACTGTTCCTGACCATGGGCCATCTCGACCCCGTCGAGGTGCGCCGGCAGTTCCCAGGCATGGTCGAGCGTTGCGCCGACTGCGGCTTCGATCTGGTCTCGGGTCTCGTCGAGGTGGTGCCGACGGCGCACTACATGATGGGCGGCGTCGAGTTCGCGCCCGACTGTTCGACCGTGCTCGAAGGCCTCTACGCCGCCGGCGAGGACACCGGCGGCGTGCACGGCGCCAACCGGCTCGGCGGCAACGGCGTCGCCAACTCGACCGTGTTCGGCGGCATCGCCGGCGACACGCTGGCCAAGTGGACGCCGAAGCACGGAAAATTCCGCGACCCCGACGAGGCGGCGATCGCGGCCGCGGAAGCCGAGTGCCTGAAGCCGCTCGCCAATCCGCCCGGAAACCTGGAAGACGTGCGCGAGCGCCTGGCCCAACTGATGTGGGACGATGCCGGCATCATCCGCGACCGGGCGTCACTCGGGCGCGCTCTCAATGGCCTCGATGAGCTGGACAAGGCGCTCGACGGCGTCGGCGTTGCCGGCGACGATCTCGCCTACAACCTCGCCTGGCACGACTGGCTGAACCTCAAGAACCTGATCCTGGTTTCCAAGGTCATCGCCGCCGCGGCGCTGGCCCGCGACGATTCCCGCGGCGCTCATTGGCGCGCCGACTTCCCCGCGACCGGCGATCTCGAAACCTCCACCTTCACCAGCGCCCGGCTGGTGGGCGGGAAGATCGACGTCGCCATGCGGCCAGTGAAGTTCACCCGCGTGCGGCCGGGCGAGAGCCTGATAAAGGAGTCGGCGGCGGAGTAGGGAACCTAGGCGCCGAGCGGCACCGTGCCTTCGGGCACCTCGACCTCGAACGCGTTTAGAACCATCGAAATCAGCGTGTAGTAGCCGGCGACGGCGGTCAGCTCCACCACCGCCTCGACGCCGAGCAGCTTCACCGCTTCGGCATAGGTTGCGTCGCTGACCCGGTGCTGCTTGTTGAGCTCGCGCACGAACGCGTAGACGATCTTCTCGTCGGCGTTCTCGAACTCCGGCGTTCGGCGCTCGGCGATGGCTTCGATGATCGCCGGGTCGACGCCTTCCTTCTCGGCGAATCCGCGGTGGATGTGCCACTCGAACTGCGCCGTCCAGAAGCGCGCCGTGATCATGATCGCGAGCTCGCGCAGCCGGCCCGGCAGCGGGCTCTCGAAGCGCAAATACGCCCCCAGCGCCTGCACCGGATCGGCGACCCCGGGCGCGTGCAAAAGCACGCCGAACGGCCCGCGCACGCCGCCGCGCGGGCTTGCCGCGATCTTGTCGTAGACCTGCTTCTGCTTGCCGGTGAGCTTTGCCGGATCGAGTTTCGGCAGTCGCGACATCGTCGTCCTCCGTCGTTTCGGGTTGTCAGCCGATGCGGCAGCCGCGGCCGCCGTCCACCGGCAACGCCACGCCGGTGATGTAACCGGCCTCATCGGAGGCGAGGAACAGCGCCGCGCGGGCGACGTCCCAGGCGGTGCCCATATGGCCCATCGGCACCTTGGCGTCGCGTTCGGCGGCGACCTCGGTGCGCGGCCGGCCCCACGCCTCGGCGCGGCGGTCGACGGCCATCGGCGTATCCATCAGGCCGGGCAGGATGACGTTGGCGCGGATGCCGTACTCGGCGTTCTGGATCGCCAGTTGCTCGGTCATCGCGATCATCGCCGACTTGGTCGCCTTGTAGGTCACCCACGGATAGGTCTCGACCGCCGCCATCGACGAGATCGACTGGATGGCGCCCTTTTTCTGCTTCCGCATCACCGGCAGCACGTGCTTGCAGCAGTAGACGAAGCCGCGCAGGTTCACCTGGACAATGCGGTCGAAGGCCTCGGTGGTGACCTCGGTCACGGGCGCGTCCTTACCCTCGACGCTGATGCCGACGTTGTAGTGCAGGATGTCGATGCGGCCCCATTTCTTTACGCACGCCGCGATCGACTCCTTGACCGACGCCTCGTCGGTGACGTCGGCCTCGCAAGCCTCGGCCGAGCCCTTTTCCTTCCGGATTATCGCCACCGTTTCCTCGACGGACGGCAGGTCTTTGTTGACGGCGAACACGCGCGCCCCTTCGCGGGCGAACAGGATCGACGTGGCGCGGCCGTTGCCGATGGCCGGCGTCGAGCCCGGGCTTTGCCCGGCGCCGACGACGATGGCGACCTTGTCCTTGAGCCGCATGATTTCCCTCCGTGTTGGTCGCGCGTGGCCGATTTTCCGCCCAAGGCGATAGCACGGATCGGAGGGCGGGGAAACAGCCGGCTGGCGACCCAGGGGCATCGAGGGTTCCGCAACCGGATGCAAGCCGCTACCATGCGGCGATGGGGACCATCCTACTGTTCGGACTGGTCGGCGTGGTGGCGATGCTCGGCGTTGAGTACGGGCTCTACCGGCGGGCCAAGAAGCGCGAGCAGGAGGGCATATTCGACCAGGGCCTGCCGTTCATCGCCGGCCACCATCCGGGCGACGACATCGCCACCGATCATCGCTCCCCCGACCACCAAGTCCAGGGGCCGATAGACCACCCCGGCGATTAACAGGGATTGTCTGATGGCCGCGGGCGGTATGAAATATAAGGGGGTCCGGCCCGGGCGTTGAAACCTCACCCGGCCGGGCAACAGGGGGCAACCATGGCCGGCAGGACGCGGCGCCGCACGCCGAAAGCGAAAGCCGCCGGAACCGCGGGCAACCGGCGGCGCCGGGTGCCGCCTACGGCCCGGTCGTCGGGCGCCGACGCATTGGTCCGCGAACGCCTTTACGACATCCTGGAATCGAGCCCGATTGGCGCCACCATCGTCCGCGATGACGGCTCATTCGAGTTCGCCAACTCGCGCATGGCCGAGATGCTGGGGCTGACCAAGCAGCAGTTCCTGGCGTCTCGCGCCCGCGATTTCTACGTCGACCCGGAGGAACGGGACAGGATCGGCCGCAAGCTCCGCAAGGAAGGCCGGCTTCGCGACGTCCAGGCGTTGATGAAGGCGGCCGACGGCAGGCAATTCTGGATTCTGCTGTCGTTCGAGAAAACCGACGATGCCGACGGCACCCGCTATTTCGGCTGGGTCTATGACATCGACGAACAGAAGCGGGCGGAACATGAGCTGCGCGCTGCCAACGACGCCAACGCGCTGCTGCGGCGGATCGCCGAGGCGGCCAACGAGGCGACGGTCGTCGAGGCCGCCGTCCAGGCGTGCCTCGACGCCGTTTGCGCCTACACGGGATGGCCGGTGGGCCACGCGTTCGCCGTGAATTCGTTGGGCGCGCTCGAATCCATGAAGGTCTGGCACCTGGATCGCCCCCGGCGCTACACGGCCTTCCGCCGAGTCAGCGAAGGCCGCGCGTTCGCCGGGCGGAAAGGCCTATGCGGCCGCGCCCTCGTCACCGGCAAGCCGGCGTGGAGCCGAGACTTCAGCAAGGACAAAACGTCGGAACGCCCGAAGTTGGCCAAGAACATCGGGGTCAAGGCGGGGTTTGCGTTTCCGGTCCTGATCGGCCGCACCGTAGTGGCGGTCCTCGAATTCTTCTCCACCGACGCCGCCGACCCGGACCGCACGCTGATGGACCTGATGGCTCACGCGGGAACCCTGCTCGGCCGGGTCATCGAACGCAAACGGGCCGAAGCCACGCTCAGCCGTCAAGCGGCCATCATTGCGACGACCCTGGAAACCATGGACCAGGGCATCGTCATGATCGACAAGTCTATGAAAGTCCTCGCCTCCAACGACCGGTTCTTCGACATGTTCGGCTTGCGCCGGGGCAAGTACGGCGCCGGCTCCGACTTTCACGACGTGATCCGCGATTGGTTCAAGCAAACGGATTACCCGAAGGGGCTTCTCGGAAAAGCGCTCGCCAACACGAGGCGCCGCAAGTATTTCTCGTTCGAACAGCCGCAGCCCGACGGCCGCATCGTCGAGGTCCGCCATAATCCCCTGAAGGGCGGCGGTTTCGTTCGCACCTTCACCGATATCACCGATCGCAAGCTCGCGGAGGCCGAGCTGGCGGAGAAGCAGCGCCAACTTTCGACCGCGCTGAACAATATGTCGGACGGCATGTACATGCTGGACAAAGACCTCCGCTACGTCATGTACAACCGCCGCAATTTGGAACTGCTGGAAATTCCGCCGGATATGATCAAGGTCGGCAGGCCGGTCAGGGACGTCGTCTACGACCTGGCCAAGGCCGGTTTCTACGGCCCTGGCGACCCGAAGGCCCTGACCGAGCGGCGCATGAAGTGGCTCGCCAGCGAAGACCACACCGAGTTAGAACTCAAGACGCCCACGGGCCGCATCGTCCACGTGCGCAAGGCGCCATTGCGTGATGGCGGCGCAGTCGTCACCCTGACCGACATCACCCGGCGCAAGCATACCGAGAACGAACTCCGGCGCAGCGAGCGGCGCTACGAGACCATCGCCTCCAACATCCCCGGCGTCGTCTACCAGCGGGTCCGGCACCGGGACGGCTCATTCTCCTATCCGTATATCAGCCCGGGCATACGCGATCTTTACGAGCTCGAGCCCCACGTGGTGATGGCGAATCCCAATGTCATGCTGTCGGTGTTGCACCAGGAAGAAAAGGAGCGGTTCCACGCCTCCCTCGATGAATCGGCGAAAAATCTGACGCCGTGGAACCTTGAATTCCGCGTCATCACCGCCACGGGCAAGCACAAGTGGGTTCGCGGCTCGTCCCGCGTGCGTCGTGCAAAGAACGGCGACATCATCTGGGTCGGCTTCCTTCTGGATATCACCAAGCGCCGTCATACTGAAATCGAGCTCATGCAAAAGACGGCGATGCTGGAAGCCACCCTCGAGAACATGGGCCAGGGCATCAGTCTGATCGACCGCGACCTCAGGATCACCGCCTTCAACAAGAAGTTCCTCGATGTCCTCGGCTTCCCCGAGAACCTGTTCCGGCCCGGCTTCACGCTCGAGAGCGCCTTCCGCTATAACGCCGAGCGCGGCGAATACGGCCCCGGCGATGTCGAGGAACAGGTCCAACAGCGCCTCGAGCTGGCGCGGCGGCTCGAGCCCCACGTTTTCGAGCGCGAGCGTCCCGACGGATCTGTGATCGAGATTCGCGGCAACCCGATGGCCGGCGGCGGGTTCGTCACTACCTACACCGATATCACCCGCCGCAAGCAGGCTGAGAAGGAACTGCAGGAAGCGAAGGACGCCGCCGAGAACGCGAACAGGGCGAAAAGCATGTTCCTGGCCAACATGAGCCACGA
>JACPJY010000297.1 GCA_016187325.1 Rhodospirillales bacterium
CGCATCTCCGGGTCGCGCCCGAGGTTGCCGACGATAATGACTTTGTTGATCGAGCCGGCCATGGCCCTCCCCTTTTCTGCTGCTGCGTGTCGCGCGTCGCGCTCGGCGGCGCGGTGTCCGGATTTCCGCCACTCTACCCGCGCCTCCCGGCGCCGGCCAGGGGCCGGCCCGGTGGAACCCGGGGATAACCGGGCGTCGTCAGCGATCGATCATTGTGCCGGCCGGGCTTCGGCATGTCAAGAACAATTCATGAACACGTAAAAAGCCGGCGTTTACCGAATGTTGACGAAGGCCGGCTACGGTCGGCGGCGCGGCAACCGGAGCAAGCGCCATGCGTTTTTCCGCCATCTACGTCGACTCAATGAGGAAATGGGCGGTCATCGACACCCTTTCCGACAACTTCCAGCTCGATGTTTACGAACGCGAGGTCGACGCCCGCCGCGCCGCCCGCAACGAAGAGACGCGCTGGGCGGAGTTGTTCGGAGACGAGATCGCCGCCACCGCCTGAGGCGGCGTTCCCCCGCCCCCTCGCCCTTATCTGTGTATTGGCCCGTGTTTTGGCCGGATCGGCCTTTACCCGGGGCCATCTTGCCTTTATCTCTGGTCGTTTGAACGGCGGCGCTTTTTTGCCGTTTCGACTGACCGGAAACCATACATGCAAGACTCCATCGTCGTGCGCGGTGCGCGCGAGCATAACCTGCAAAACGTCGACGTCGAGATCCCGCGCGGTTCGCTGACGGTGATCACCGGGCTTTCCGGCTCGGGCAAGTCGTCGCTCGCCTTCGACACCATCTACGCCGAGGGTCAGCGCCGCTACGTCGAAAGCCTCAGCGCCTACGCCCGCCAGTTTCTGGAGCTGATGCAGAAGCCGGACGTGGATGCCATCGATGGCTTGAGCCCCGCCATTTCCATCGAGCAGAAGACCACGTCGCGTAACCCGCGTTCGACGGTCGGCACGGTGACCGAAATCTACGATTATATGCGGCTGTTGTTCGCCCGCGTCGGCGTGCCGCATTCGCCGGCGACCGGGCTCCCCATCGAGAGCCAGACCGTCAGCCAGATGGTGGACCGCGTGATGGCGATGCCGGAAGGCACCCGGCTTTACCTGCTCGCCCCCGTGGTGCGCGGCCGCAAGGGCGAGTACCGCAAGGAGCTGGCCGACTTGGCCAGGCGCGGCTTCCAGCGGGTGCGCATCGACGGCGCCCTTTACGACATCCAGGAAGCGCCGAAGCTCGACAAGAAGTTCAAGCACGACATCGAGATTGTCGTCGACCGGCTGGTGGTGAAGCCGGGCCTGGAGACGCGGCTGGCGGACAGCTTCGAGACGGCACTTAACCTCGCCGACGGCATCGCCTTCGTCGATGAGGCCGACATCAATCCGGAAAAAAAGACCAAGAAGAAGAAAACCGGCGGCATCAAGGACCACGTGCCCGAGGGCCGCACCGTGTTCTCGGCCAAGTTCGCCTGCCCGGTTTCCGGTTTCACCATCGACGAGATCGAGCCCAGGCTGTTCTCGTTCAACAACCCTTACGGGGCGTGCCCGGCCTGCGACGGCCTCGGCACCGAGATGTTCTTCGATCCCGAGCTGGTCGTCGGCGACGATACCCTGACCCTCAACGAGGGCGCCATTACGCCGTGGGCCAATACGTCCTCGCGCTACTACGAGCAGACGCTGACCAGCCTCGCCCAACATTTCAAGTTCGCCCTGGATGCGCCGTTCGGCAAGCTGCCGAAGGTGACCCGCGAGATGATCCTGTTCGGCTCCGGCGACGAGCCGGTGACCATGCGCTACCACGACGGCCAGCGCGCCTACGACATCACCAAGCCGTTCGAGGGCGTGATCCCGAACATGGAGCGCCGCTGGCGCGAGACCGATTCCAACTGGGTGCGCGACGAGCTCAGCCGTTTCCAGACCATCACCATCTGCGACACCTGCAAGGGCATGCGCCTGAAGCCGCAGGCGCTGGCGGTGAAGATCGCCGGCTTTCACATCTCCGAGGTCGCCGAGATGTCGATCGACAAGGCGCACGGCTGGTTCGGCCGGCTTGAGAAGCACCTGAAGCCGCAAAGCCGCGAGATCGCGCGGCGGATACTCCGCGAGATCAACGAACGCCTCGGCTTCCTCAAGAACGTCGGCCTCGAGTACCTGACGCTTTCCCGGTCGTCGGGCACCCTTTCCGGCGGCGAGAGCCAGCGCATCCGTCTCGCCTCCCAGATCGGCTCCGGGCTGACCGGCGTCCTCTACGTGCTCGACGAGCCGTCCATTGGCCTGCACCAGCGCGACAACGCGCGGCTGCTCGTCACATTGAAGCGCCTCCGCGACCTCGGCAACACCGTCATTGTCGTCGAGCACGAC
>JACPJY010000298.1:0-1740 GCA_016187325.1 Rhodospirillales bacterium
CCGGCTGCTGTTGGTCGACGACCCGACCGAGGGGCTGGATAGCGACGGCGCGCGATTGGTCATCGCCGCCATCAACGACGCCGCCAAGCGCGGCCGCACCGTGGTGGTGTTCACCCACGACCCGCAGCTCCTCGCTCAGGCGCCGCAGTACGTGGACTTGAACTCGAAGCCGGTGCCGCGGCTGGTCAGGAAACAGCCGGCGGCGGCGGAAAAGCCGGCGAAGCCGAAGCCGGTGCGCGAGGTGCGGTCATGAAACCGTGGCTGGACAAGGCGAAGGCCATGCTGGCCGCCCTGGACCCCCGCTTTCGCGGGGGTGACGATCGAGACGCGGAGGACGCGGGTGCGTTGGCCGCCGAGCCCCCGTCCGTCATTCCCGCGCAAGCGGGAATCCAGGATGCCGACGGGGGAGAGCGCGCCACGCACCTGTTCTTCGGCCTGTGCGCGGCGCTGGTCATCGCGTTCTTCGCCTGGGCGGCGATCGGCCGCCTCGACGTGGTCAGCGCCGCGCTCGGCGAGGTCATCCCGTCGACCCAGGTCAAGCGCATCCAGCACCTGGAGGGCGGCATCGTGCGCGAGATCCTGGTGCGCGAGGGCGACCAGGTGAAACGCGACCAGCCGATCGTCGCCCTCGAGCCGGTGGCCTCCGGGGCCGACGTGCAGGAGCTCAAGGCGCGCACCAGCTCGCTCCGGACCGAGATCGCGCGCCTCGAATCCGAGGCCAAGGGGCTGGCGGCGCCGGCGTTCCCGGCCGACCTCGCCCGCGACTATCCGGAGCTGGTGGCGCAGGCGACGGCGTTCTTCAATGCCCGCAAGAGCCGCATCGAGAGCCAGCTCGCCGCCCAGCGCGAAGAGATCGCCCAGCAGGACCGCATGATCGAGGAGGTGTCGGCGCGGCTCCGCAACAACCGCCAGCGGCTGACCCTGCTCGCCGAGCAGATCAACATCTCCGAGGAGCTGATGAAGGACCAACTCAGCAACCGGCTGCAGCACCTGGATTTGCTCAAGGAAGCGTCCAGCCTGAAGGGCAAGATCGACGAGGACTCGGCCGGCCTCGAGCGCGCCCAGGCGGCGAAGAAGGGCGGCCTCAACAAGCTCGACCTGGTGCGCGACGCGTTCCTGGAGAAGGCGCGCGAGGACCTGGAGGAGAAGCGCCGCCAGCTCGAGGAGTTCGCCAATCGGCTCCGCAAGTACGAGGATTCGCTCAAACGGACCGTGCTGCGCTCGCCGGTCGACGGCGTCGTCAAGACGCTCTACGTCGCCACCCTCGGCGGCGTGGTGACGGCGGGCGGCACGGTGGCCGACGTGGTGCCCGAGGGCGACCGGCTGATCGTCGAGGCCAAGCTGCCGACCCAGGAGATCGGCTACGTGCACGCCGGCCAGGAGGCGGTGGTGACGCTGGCGTCGTCGGACGCGGTGCGCTTCGGCCAGCTCAAGGGCGAGGTGATCCTGGTCAGCCCCGACACCATCCAGGGCGCCGACCGCATCCCCTACTACAAGGTCCGCATCGCCACCGAACGCGACTTCTTCGAGCGCCACGGCGCCCGCTACCGGCTGGTGCCCGGCGTGCAGGTGCTGTGCTCGATCCAGACCGGCACCCGCTCGGTGCTCGCCTATCTGGCCGACCCGTTCCTGCGCTCGCTCGGCACCGCCTTGCGCGAGCGGTGAGGGGGCACGCTGGACATCGCCAAAATGAAACGCACACGCATTCACGGCGTCATTACCGCCGAGCCCCCGTCCGTC
>JACPJY010000298.1:1754-2272 GCA_016187325.1 Rhodospirillales bacterium
TGCCGAAGATGGATGCGCGGGTCAAGCCCGCGCATGACGATACGATCTCCCCGCTTTCGCGAGGGTGACGACTAAGATAAAACGGAAAATGCTCTAACCATCCGGGCCGGTTGAGGAGAAACGATAGATGTCCTGGCAAGGGAAAATCCTGCGCGTCGACTTGAGCCGCGGCACCTGCGCACCCGAGCCGCTCAACCGCGAATGGGCCGAGGACTACCTGGGCCAGCGCGGCCTCGCCAGCAAGTATCTCGCGGCCGAGATGGATCCCAAGGCGGACGCGCTGGCGCCCGCCAACAAGCTGATCTTCGCCACCGGGCCGTTGACCGGCACCGCGGCTTCCACCGGTGGCCGCTATTCGGTGATCACCAAGGGGGCGCTGACCAACGCCATCGCGTGCTCGAACTGCGGCGGCTTCTTCGGCGCCGAGCTGAAGATGGCCGGCTGGGACATGGTGATCGTCGAGGGCCGGGCCAAAACGCCGGTGTATCTGCTGATCCGCGACGACAAGGCGGAGATAT
>JACPJY010000299.1 GCA_016187325.1 Rhodospirillales bacterium
AACGGCAAGGCAAAGGCGAACACGATCACCGCCGCCGCCACCCAAGGGATCAAGGTTTGCACCACCGCCTCAAGCCGGGCGCCGATGCCGGCGAACACGCTGGGCGTCGGCCGGCGCGCCCGCGTCTCGCGATAGGTCGCCAACGCCAGGCGACCCAGGAACACCGCGCCGACGCCGATGGCGAGCCAGTCGAAGCGGGTCTCGATGCCGAGCACGCCCCCCTGGTCGACGGTGTGGAATCCGACCAGCGGCAGGAAAAGCGCGACGGCGACCACCGCCGCCACCGCCGCCTCCTTGACGATGGCGATGGCGTCAGGACCGTTCGGCGCGGCCGTGGTCGGCGCAGCCATGGTTCAGACTTTCTCGACCTCGGGCACGCCGAGCAGGCCGGTGGGACGGAAGATCAGCACCAGCACCAACAGCGAATAAGCAGCCACGTCCTTGTATTCGGCCGAGAAGTAGGCCGACCAGAAGACCTCGACCAGGCCGAGGATGAAGCCGCCCAACATGGCGCCCGGCAGCGAGCCGATGCCGCCCAGCACCGCCGCCGTGAACGCCTTGATCCCGGCCAGGAAGCCGATGAAAAAATCGATGACGCCGTAGTAGAGCGTGACCATGACGCCGGCAACGGCAGCCAGCGCCGCGCCCACCACGAAGGTGACCGCAATCGTGCGGTCGACATCGACGCCGACCAGCGCCGCCATGTCGCCATCCTGTTGGCAGGCTCGCTGCGCACGACCGAGGGCGGTGTGCGCGATCAACAGCGCGAACACGGCCATCAAACCCAACGTCAGGACGAAGATGAAGATCTGGATATAGCTGAGATGCACGGTAAAACCGCCGTCCGCGCCCATCACCACGAAACCTCCCTGGATCACCGGCGCCATCGGCTTGATGCGCGCGCCTTGCAGGATCTGCACGTAGTTCTGCAGGAAGATCGACATGCCGATCGCCGAAATCAGCGGCGCCAGCCGCGGCGACCGGCGGAGCGGTCGGTAGGCGATCCGCTCCAGGGTCCAGCCGTAGACGGCGGTGAACGCCATGGCGACCAGGATCACGATCAGCAAAGCCAGCGGCACCCATATCCCGCCGCCCGCCCCCAGGATCAGGAAGCAGATGATGGCGATGAAGGCGCTGATCATGTAAATCTCGCCGTGGGCGAAGTTGATCATGCCGATGATGCCGTAGACCATCGTGTAGCCGATGGCGATCAAGCCGTAGATGGCGCCAAGCGTCAGGCCGTTGATCAACTGCTGTGTGAAGTACTCCATGCCCCCGGCTCTTCCCCGTATTGCGCAGCATACACCGTGTTCGCCGTCGGCTCCCGCGCGACGTCGGTCAATTCGACGGTTTCTGCTTCGTCTTGGCGATCACATAGGCGAGCTTGCGCGCCGCGATGCGCTTGACGCCCTCGAGCTCGCCGGTGGGCGGCGCCACCATGGTCACTTCGATGCCGGTGATCGGATCGATGGCGACGACGCGAACGCTGCCGCCCACGCGCTGGAACTGGAACAGCACCTCCGGCAGATACACGTCTTTCGGGGCGGCCACCAAAGTCGCTCCTTAAGCATCACCGGCGGCGAGTATAGATCAGCAGGCGCCCGAACACACCCGGGCGCCCGGATTGTGGCTAATGGCGGCTACATGTTGCGGCGGTACTGGCCGCCGGCTTCGAACAGGGCATCGGTGATCTGGCCGAGCGAGCACACCTTGACCGCCTCCATCAGCTGGGCGAACACGTTGCCGCCCTGGGTGGAGGCCTCGATCAGGCGCTTCAGCATCGCCGGCTGGGCCTGCCGGTGGCGTTGCTGGAAGTCCCGCAAGCGCTTGATCTGGCTTTTCTTTTCCTCGTCGGTGGCGCGCCGGAGGCGGGGCGGCGCGGGGGCGCGCTCGCCTTCCGGATCAAGGAACGTGTTGACGCCGACGATCGGCAGCGAGCCGTCGTGCTTGCGGGTCTCGTAGTAGAGGGACTCTTCCTGAATCTTGCCGCGCTGGTAGCCGGTCTCCATGGCGCCTAGGACGCCGCCGCGTTCGCTCAGGCGCTCGAATTCCTGCAGCACCGCCTCCTCCACCAGGTCGGTCAGCTCCTCGACGATGAACGAGCCCTGGTTCGGGTTCTCGTTGTTGGCCAGCCCCCACTCCTTGTTGATGATCATCTGGATCGCCATGGCGCGACGC
>JACPJY010000287.1 GCA_016187325.1 Rhodospirillales bacterium
CTGGCGATGGCGCTGAAGGGGGCTTCCGACGAGGTCAAGAACCTGTTCTTCTCGAACATGTCGGAGCGCGCCGGCAAGATGATGCGCGAAGACATGGAGGCGATGGGCGCGGTGCGGTTGCGCGACGTCGACGAGGCGCAGGCCGGCGTCGTCGCCACCGCCAAGGCGTTGGCCGATTCCGGCGAGATCGTCATCTCCACCGGCGACGCCGAGAGCGAACTCGTCTATTGACCGGCCTTGGGCGGCCGCGTCCGTTCGCGCAGGAATTCGGTGAGCGCCGCCGCCGGCAGCGGCTTGCACAGATAGTATCCCTGGATTTCGTCGCACCCGTATTCGCGGAGCAGGCTCGTCTGCGCGGCGGACTCGACGCCCTCGGCGACCACGGTGCGGTTGAGCGTTTTCCCCATGTTGATGATGGTGTGAATGATCTCGGCGTCGTCGGGGTTGGTGGCGATGTCGGACACGAATGAGCCGTCGATCTTGATGGTGTCGATGGGATAGCGCCGCAGGTGGCTGAGCGACGAATATCCGGTGCCGAAGTCGTCGAGGGTGACGTGGATTCCGCGGTCGTGGAGCTTCCGCAGCGTGGCGATGGCGGTGCCGGCCTCGCTCATCAGCAGGTTTTCTGTGATCTCGATCTCGAGGCCGTCGGGACCGATCCCGGACTCCTCGAGCGCGCGTTCGACGACAGCGACGAATGACGGGTCCCTGAGTTGGCGGGTCGACAGGTTGACGGCGACGCGGACCGGCGGCAGCCCGGCGTTTTGCCACGCCCGTTGCTGTCGGCAGGCCGTCTCGATGGCCCACGCGCCGACTTCGACCATCAGCCCCGATTCTTCGAGCACCGGAATGAAGCGCGCCGGCGAGACCACGCCCAGTTCCTTGCTGTTCCAGCGCATCAGCGCCTCGACGCCGGTGATGGCGCCGCCCTTGAGGTCGAGCTTCGGTTGGTAATAGAGACTCAGTTCCCGGCCGCTGATCGCCTTCGCCAGGCCGTTCTTGATGGTCAGGCGCTCGGTCAACTCGCGGTTCAGCTCCTCGGTGAAGAACTGGTAGTTGCCCTTGCCCAGCTCCTTGGCCCGGTACATGGCGGAATCGGCGTTCTTCAGGAGCTCGTTGGCGTCGGTCGCGTCTTCCGGAAAGACGGTGATGCCGATGCTCGCCGAAACGAAGGATTCGTGGCCGTTCAAATGGAACGCCTTCGATAGCGAATCGAGGATGCGCTGGGCAACCAGCGGCGCGTGGCTGGGGTCGTCGAGGTTCGGCATCAGCACCGTGAACTCGTCGCCGCCGAGCCTGGCCACCGTGTCGCTGACGCGCACGCAATGGCCGAGGCGCTCCGAGGTCTCCCGTAGCAGCAGATCGCCGATGTCGTGACCGAGGGTATCGTTGACCAGCTTGAACCCGTCGAGGTCGATGAACATCAGACCGACTTTGCTGCGGGCGCGGGCGGCGGTGGCCAGCGCCCGGTTCAGGCGGTCGAGGAACAGCGACCGGTTGGGCAGCTTCGTCAGCGTGTCGTAGTTGGCCTGATAGAGGATGCGTTCCTCATCCTCCTTGCGCTTGGTGATATCGCTGATGACGGCCGCGTACTGCAGGATCCGGCCGCGGTCGTCGATGACAGTCGACAGCGACAGCCGCTCGGCGTAATCGTCGCCGTTCTTGGTCTTATTCCAGTACTCGCCTTCCCAGCGGCCGTCGCGTTCGGTGGTGGCCCAGATCGTCGGGCCGAGTTTGGCCTCGCCACCCTCCTTGTTCGCGATATGACTGGCCGTTTTGCTGGCGGCTTTGCGATTGGCTTTTTTTCTCGCCACCGCCTTGCCTTTTTCGCGGGCGTGCTCGAACGGCGCCAGCCTGCCGACGACGTCCTTGGCTGTGAAGCCGGTGATGCGGGTGAATGCGGGGTTGACCGACCTCACCCGTCGCCGCTGGTCGAGGATGATCACGCCCTCGCCCAAATTCGAGATCACCTGGGCAGCCAGGCTGAGGTCGTCCTCGACCCGGCGCCGCGCCATCGCCTCGGAGCTCAGGCGACGTTGCAGCTTGTCGCGGGCATTTTCTTGCGCCGCGTCGGACTTGCGCTGGCCGGTCGTGTCGAAAGCCTGCACCAGCAGTGCCCCGCGGTCGGCCCGATTGAAGCGCGTGAGCGTCATCTCGGCGTGGAAGATTTTGGACTTGCCGCGCGCCAGCCTGACTGGAAACGGCTCGCCGGGCACAGCTCGGCCGTTCATCCTGGCGGCCACGGCACGCCGGTCGTCCTTGTGCATAAACTCAGCGAACGGCCGGCCGATCGCCATCTTCGCCGACTTCAGGCCGAACCACCGGCAACCGGTTTCGTTGAGGTAGGTGACGAGGCCCTTGTGGCAAAGACAGATCAGCGACGGCACCGCCTCGACCAAGCGATACGCCCAGTCGCCGCTCTTCGCCGGAAAGGCGGCCCTGCCCGCCCGCGCCGGCGCCTTGGTGGTTCGCGCTTTGCGCCGCCTGGTCATGGCGTTGATCTTATCGTCCCTCAATCGCCGTCCCGGGTCATGCCCGCTTTTCGATCACGAAAGTGAACACGCCGCCGGCTTCCCGACTTTCCAGGAGACGGTCCCCCGTCGCCTCGCAAAATGCCTGGAAGTCCTTGACGGCGCTGGGGTCGGTGGCAAGGACGGTGATCTTCGTCCCGGCCGTCATGGTCTTCATCGCCTTCTTGGTCTTGAGCACCGGCAACGGGCATTTCAGCCCGCGGGTGTCGAGCGTCGTCGTCATCGTTGTTTTCCAGCCCCGGCGGTCGCCGACGTGTCCGTTGGCGACCGATTATAGGTAATTTCCATCCGCCAATGAACAAACCGGAATTTCGGCGAGTCAAGTCGCCGAGCCGACGGTTGACATCAGGATCGATTTAAAATACAAGCCGCAAATCGTTATTTCAAAAAGGAAATCTCGTTCCTGATCGAAGGACGACCAGCGCGGCGGGAAACCCGCCCGGTTCGTCTTTTGGACGCTCCAAAAAATGGCGAAAAAGCCCTCCTCCGACCGCACCTTGCCCCGGCCCATGCGCGCTGCGGCCGGGTTGGTGGCGGCGCCATCGGTGACTCGGATCTGAGGCGCCGTTTCCGATGCAGATTTACCTCCCCATCGCCGAGCTGTCCGTCAACGTGTTCCTGCTGCTCGGGATGGGCGGCAGCGTCGGGTTCCTGTCCGGGTTGTTCGGGGTCGGCGGCGGGTTCCTGATGACGCCGCTGCTGATCTTCATCGGCATCCCTCCGGCGGTCGCGGTCGCCACCGAGGCCAACCAGATCGTCGCTTCATCGGTGTCGGGCGTGCTGGCGCATTGGCGGCGCGGCAACGTCGATTTCAAGATGGGAATCGTGCTGCTGGCCGGCGGCGTCGTGGGCTCGTCGTTCGGGGTGTGGCTGTTTACCCTCCTGCGCGGCATCGGCCAGGTGGACTTGGTGATCAAGCTCAGTTACGTGGCTTTCCTGTCCGTCATCGGCGGCCTGATGTTCAGTGAGAGCATCCGCGCCACGCTCAGGCGCCGCAAGCAGACGCCGACCAAGCGCCATCACCATTATTGGATTCACGTCCTGCCGCTGAAGATGCGGTTCCGCAAGTCGCGCCTCTACATCAGCGCCCTGCTGCCGCTCGGCGTTGGCTTCATCGTCGGCGTGCTGTCGGCAATCATGGGCGTCGGCGGCGGTTTCGTCATGGTGCCGGCAATGATCTACCTGCTCGGCATGCCGACGGTGGTGGTGGTCGGCACGTCGCTGTTCCAGATCATCTTCGTCACCGCCAACGTCACCGTGCTGCAGGCGGTCAGCAACCAGACCGTCGACGTGGTGCTGGCCATGCTGCTGCTGGCGGCGGGAGTCATCGGCGCCCAGATCGGCGCTCGCTTCGGCAGCCGGATGCAAGGCGAGCACCTGCGCGGACTGCTGGCGATCCTGGTGCTGACGGTTTGCGCGAAGCTGACCTACGACCTGGTGGTGACGCCCGAGGACCTGTATTCGCTGATCGATACAGGAGACCATCGATGAAGCCGCGCGCGCATACCATCATCGGCCTGTTGGCCGCGGCGTGGGCCGCGTTGAGCGCCCAACCCGTCGCGGCGGCCGAGGACCTGGTGGTCGACCTGTCGGCGCCCGTCGTCGCCATCACTACCGGTTTCACCGGCGCCGACCTGCTGTTGTTCGGCGTGGTCGGCGGCGCCGGCGACGTCGTCGTGGTGGTTCGTGGGCCGTCCCGGGATGAGACCGTGCGGCGCAAGAAGCGGATCGCCGGCATCTGGGTAAATCGCGACCTGATCACCTTCGAGCAGGTGCCCAGTTTTTACGCGACGGCCACCAATCGGCCGTTGAACGAGTTTGTGACGCCGGAGTTTCTGCTGGACAACCAGATCGGCGTTCGCTCGATCGAATTGAAGCCGAAGCTGAAGGGCCTCGATGCGGTCGAGGTGGCGCGATTCCGCGACGCATTGGTGCGCAACATGCAGAAACAGGGCCTTTACGCCCGCCAGCCCGGAAACGTCACCTTTCTTGGCAACCGCTTGTTCCGTACCACCATCACCTTCCCCGCCAACGTCGCCACCGGCACCTACGGCATCGACGTCTACCTTGTCCGCGACAACAAGCTGATCAGCTGGAAAACGACGCTGATGACGGTGCGCAAGTTCGGCTTCGAGGCCGGCGTGTTCGATTTCGCGCACCGCCACTCGCTCGCCTATGGCGTACTTGCCATTCTGATCGCGGCGGTGGCAGGATGGCTGGCCGGCGCCGTGTTCCGACGGGCGTGACCGCTATGACCGACAAGCCCAAAAAATCAGCCAAGATGCCGCCCCGCACGTTCCTATGCGTCGTCGATGAGAGCGAGGAACTGAGCCAGGCATTGCGCTACGCCTGCCGCCGCGCCAACAACACCGGCGGCCGGATCGCGCTGCTCTACGTCATCGAGCCGACCGAGTTCCAGCACTGGATGGCGGTCGGCGACCGCATGAAGGAAGAGGCCCGCGAGGGCGCCGAGGAATTGATCCAAGTAGTCGCCTCGGTGGTGCAGAAGCGTACCGGCCACACGCCGGTCGTCTACATTCGCGAGGGCAAGGCGGAAGAGGAGCTGGTCAAGCTTATCGACGAGCAGAAGGATATCTCGGTTCTGATCCTCGGCGCCTCCACCGGCCCCGAGGGCCCGGGACCGCTGGTGTCCTATCTATTGAAGGAAAAGGCCGGCACGCTCCGCGTCCCGATGACCGTGGTCCCCGGCGGCCTCACCGACGAACAGATCGACGCGATTTCCTAGGCGATTTCGCCGCCGCCTTGCCGCCGGCCGCCTTGCGCAGCGCCGCGATGGCGTCCGCGTAGTCGCCGCCGTTGAACACCGCGCTGCCGGCTACCAGCACGTTGGCGCCGGCGGCGGTGACCAGCTTGGCGGTCTTGGCGTTGATGCCGCCGTCGACCTCGAGATCGATCGGGCGGCGACCGATCATGGCGCGGATACGCCTGATTTTCTCGACCTGCGACGGAATGAAGCTCTGGCCGCCGAAGCCGGGATTGACCGACATCACAAGCACCAAGTCGACCTTGTCGATGACGTGCTCGATGGCGTTGGCGGGCGTCGACGGGTTTAGCGACACCCCGGCCTTCTTGCCCATTCCCTTGATCATCTGCAGCGAGCGGTCGAGATGCGCGTCGGCTTCGACGTGCACGGTGATGATGTCGGCGCCGGCGTCGGCATAAGCCTGCAGGTGGGGCTGCGCCGGATTGATCATCAGATGCACGTCGAACACTTTGCGGGTCACCGGCCGGATGTCCTTGATCACCGGCGGTCCGAAGGTCAGGTTGGGCACGAAATGGCCGTCCATGACGTCGATATGGACGTAATCGCATCCCGCCTTGTCGATGGCGCGAACCTCGTCGCCCAGCCTGGCGAAATCGGCGGACAGGATCGACGGCGCGATCTTGATGGCGGCGGCCATGGGTTCCCTTTTCGCGCCCGCGGCTTCAGGCGGCCTTCTTTTTGTAGGCGCCGGCGCAGGCAGCGCTGTTGGCGCGCGCGCGATCGAGCAATGCCGCTTGGGCGGCGGCGACGTTAGCCTGGTCGCCCTTCCACGCCTTGAGGCAGCTCTGCTGCAGGGCGCGCCCGTAGGAGAAGCTGAGCTTCCAGGGCGTCGAGCCGAACTTGGCGTTCATCGCGTTGGGGTGCGCCGTCGCTTCCTCCTCGCTTTGGCCGCCGGACAGGAACATCA
>JACPJY010000288.1 GCA_016187325.1 Rhodospirillales bacterium
CATGGCGGAGAGCGTCTACAAGGTCATCGAGCTGGTCGGCACCAGCTCCACGTCGTGGGAGAAGGCGGCCCAGGCGGCCGTCAAGCGGGCGAGCAAGAGCCTGAGCGACCTGCGTATCGCCGAGGTCGTGCAGCAGGATCTGCACATCGAGAACGGCAAGATCAGCGCCTTCCGGGTCAGGATGAAGCTGTCGTTCAAGTACCGGGACGAGAAGTAGGCGACGGCGGCCGACGGCGCGGTCACCGCGGCCGCCAACTCATTGTTCCCTATTCGTTCATTTTCGTTGACTCGCAGGCGATATAGGCTTATAAGCATATCTCTCTTGGATTTCGTGAAATAAATCAAAAGGCCGGTGGCTGTCCGAAAGCGGCGAAGGCTTACGCCGGCGGCGGGAATGGCCGCGGAAAAGGTCCGAAAAAGTACGCAAAAGTCCGCATTCGTCCGCAAAAGTCCGCATTCCGGCGGTCCCGGTGGACATCGGGTTGACGCGAAGTGCGCGCCAAGTATGCGCCAAGTACGCTTCCGGGTAGGCGTCGTGTCCACCCGACCTCGGCGCCGGGGTCGCAACCGCTTGACGGCGGTCATGGCGGGGCCGGGGCCGGCACTGCGACGATGCGGTGACTTCAAGGAGGCGTGTCGTGAAGAAAAACATCACCTGGATCGTGGTTGCCGACCACCAGCGCGCCCGCGTGTTGATGAACGGCGGACCGGGCCGCAGGCTGCAGCCGGTCGACGCCATGGATTTGGAAACCCACCTCAAGGCCGGCCGCGACATCGTCGCCGACCGCCCGGGGCGCAGTTTCGAGAGCAAAGGCAATATGCGCCACGCGGTGCAGCCGCGCGTCGATCCGCACCGCCAGGCGGCCGAGCGGTTCGTCGCGCGCGTGGTCAAGGCATTGACGGCGGCGTCCGAGAAGGGCGACTACGACCAGCTGGTGCTGATCGCGCCGCCGCGGGCGTTGGGCGAGTTCCGCAAGCTGTTGCCGGCGTCGGTCAAGGGCAAGCTGATCGGCGAGGTCGGCGAGGACCTGACCAAGGCGCCGACCAAGGCGCTGTCGCGGCACGTCGGTGCCTTCCTCGCGCTGTGACAAAGGTTCGCCGAACCACAGAGGCGGTGAGACACGGAGAAGAAAAAATGCGGCGCGTAGCGCCGCAATCCGTGACTTCTTCTCGGCGCCTCTGTGTCTCTGTGGTGAAAAACAGTGTTGCCAGCGGCCGTCAGCGGATGCCGAGATAGGCGTTCCGGAAGCGCAGCCGGCAGGCCGCCGGGTCCATGTTGCGCAAATAGGCGGTCGCCGGCCCGTCCGTGATCCGCACCACCAAGAGCCGCGGCCCCTTCGCCTCTTGCAGGAACCGGGCGCCCTTGTTGAGTTCGTCGACGCCGGTGATCGTCAGCGTCGACGGCAGGCCGGCGCCGGCGCCGATCTTCGCCAGGTCGGTCCGCATCGCCGTGTGGCCCGGTTGACCGCCGGTCTCGCCGTGGCAGCCGTTGTCGAGGCAGACGATGGAGAGATTCGCGGGCGCCATCGAGGCGACGGTGGCGAGCGCGCCCATCATCATCAACATCTCGCCATCGCCGGTGATCACCGCCACCTTGGCCTCTGGCGCCGCGAGCGCCATGCCGAGGCCCATCGGCACCGCGGCGCCCATGGTGCCGGCCATGGTGAAGAGATTGTCGCCGTCGTCGGTGAGGCCGGCCGCGTCCTTCGATGCGCCGGCGAGTCCGGAGACGAAAAGATGGTCGGCGGGCTGCGGGAACAGCGTCTCCAGCACTTGGCGGCGATCGAGGGTCGGCTTCGTCATGTCACGATGCCTTGCGCTTGGGGAACGGCTTGGCGCCGAGGAATTTCTGCGACAGGATCAGCGCCGCGCCGTGGCCGCCCTCGAAGGCGGCGTTGACCGCCGCCGTCGTCGCCGGCTCAAGCTCGTCCGGCGTCTCGACCCGGAACGTCAGCACGCCCATGGCGTGCAGCACCGGCTCGACCGCCTGGCCCATCGGATACTGCCACGGATTCTGCTCGCCGTAGTCGCCGCGCATGGAGACCACCATCAGGATCGGGAACCGCCCGCCTTTCACCAAGGACAAAAAGTTGGGGCAATTGCCGACCCCCGACGACTGCATGCACATCACGGCGCGCTTGCCGACCAGGTCGGCGCCGGCGCACACGGCGATGCCTTCCTCCTCGGAGGTGAGCAGCACCGGCCGCGCCTCGTTGTGGGCTTGGGCGAGATCTATCAATCGCGCGTTGCCGGCGTCGGGGATGTAGGCGAACAGCGTCACGCCGGCGTCGATCAGGTCGTTGAATAGCTGCGTCGACCAGGCGTTGTTGTCGGGCTTGTTCATGGCGCGGGTTAGTCCTCGAGGAGCGGCGATCATAGCCAATACGCGCGGCCCGGCAAGTGCGGCAGGGCGGGCGGAGGCGGATGGGCGCGTCCTCAGATGTGGATGGCGCGTCCGGCGACGCCGAGGGCGGCTTCCTTGACCGCTTCGGAAAGCCCCGGGTGGCCGTGGCAGATGCGGGCGATGTCCTCGGCGGACGCGGACAGCTCCATCGCCACCACCACCTCCTGGATGATATCGCCGGCCTCGGGGCCGATGATGTGGCAGCCGAGCACCCGGTCGGTCGCCGCGTCGGCCAGGATCTTGACGAAGCCGTCCATGTCGGCGTTGCAACGGGCGCGGGAATTGGCGGTGAACGGAAACTTGCCCGCCTTGTAGGCGACGCCGGCCTTTTTCAGCGCCTCCTCGGTCTTGCCGACGGCCGCCACCTCGGGCCAGGTGTAGACGATGCCGGGGACGGCGTCGTAGTCGATGTGGCCGGATTGCCCGGCGATAATCTCGACCGCCACCACGCCCTCGTCCTCGGCCTTTGGGCGAGCATGGCGCCGCCGATGACGTCGCCGATGGCGTAGATGCCCTCGACGTTGGTCTGGAAGTCCTCGTCGACCTTGACGAAACCCTTGTCGTCCAACTCGACGCCGGCCTCCTTGAGCCCTAAGCCCTGCGTGTAGGGGCGGCGGCCGATGGCGACCAGCACCACGTCGGCCTTCAACGTCTCCTGCTTGCCGCCCTTGACCGGCTCCACAGACAGCGTCACGCTATCCTTGCCGGCCTTAGCTGCCGTCACCTTGGCCGACAGTTTGAACTCCAGACCCTGCTTGGTCAGGATGCGCTGCATCTGCTTCGACACCTCGGCATCCATGCCGGGCAAGATGTTGTCAAGGAACTCGACCACCGTCACCTTGGTGCCGAGGCGCCGCCACACCGAGCCGAGCTCGAGGCCGATGACGCCGGCGCCGACGACGATCAACGTCTTCGGCACCTGCTTCAGCGCCAGCGCGCCGGTCGAGCTGACGATCTGCTTCTCGTCGATGGCGACGCCTTTCAGCGGCGTCACCTCGGAGCCCGTGGCCACCAGGATGGTTTCGGTTTCGAGCGTTTGATTCTTGGCGCCCTTCTCCATCGGCGTCACGGCCACTTGGCCGGCCTTGGCGATGCGGCCGGCGCCCTTCACGTAGTCGACCTTGTTCTTCTTCATCAGGAACTCGATGCCCTGGGTGAGATCGAGGACGACCTTGTCCTTGCGGCCCATCATGGCTTTCAGGTCGACCGCGAGCCCCTTGGCCGTAATGCCGTGGTGGGCGAACTCGTGGGAAGCGACCTCGAAGTGGTGGGAGGATTGCAACAGCGCCTTCGACGGGATGCAGCCGACGTTGAGGCAGGTGCCGCCCAGCGCGCCGCGCTTCTCGACCACCGCCGTCCTCAGGCCCAACTGCGCCGCGCGGATGGCGGCGACGTAGCCGCCAGGGCCGCCGCCGATGACGACCAAGTCGTATTTGTCGCTCATTTTCCGTTACCCCCCAGGGATGGTCCGGGCCGTTATCTTCGCGCCTCAGACGTCGATCAGGATGCGTTCCGGGTTCTCGATGCACTCCTTGAGGCGGACCAGGAACGACACGGCCTCGCGGCCGTCGACGATGCGGTGGTCGTAGGAAAGCGCGAGATACATCATCGGCCGGATCACCACCTGGTCGCCGACGGCGACCGGGCGCTTGTCGATCTTGTGCATGCCCAGGATCGCCGACTGCGGCACGTTGAGGATCGGCATCGAGTTCAACGACCCGAACACGCCGCCGTTGGAGATGGTGAAGGTGCCGCCGGTCATCTCGTCGATCGAAAGTTTTCCGTCGCGGGCGCGGCGGCCGAAGTCGGCGATCGCACCCTCGATCTGCGCGAAGCTCATCTTGTCGGCGTCGCGCAGCACCGGCACCACCAATCCCTGCGGGGTGCCGACGGCGACGCCGACGTTGTAGTAGTTCTTGTAGATGATCTCGTCGCCGTAGATCTCGCCGTTGACCGCCGGCCACTCGCGCAGCCCGATGCAGGCGGCGCGCACGAACATCGACATGAAACCGAGGCGGGCGCCGTGCTTCTTCTCGAACGCCTCGCGGTAGCGGGCGCGCATGTCCATCGCCGCGCCCATGTCGACCTCGTTCCAGGTGGTCAGCATGGCCGCCGTGTTCTGCGCCTCCTTCAGCCTGGCCGCGATGATGCGGCGCAGCTTGGTCATCCGCACCCGTTCCTCGCGCGGGTCCTCGGGTCGGGGCGGCAGCGGCGCCGCCGGACCGGGGACGGTCGGCATCGCCGCGCGACCGGGCGCCGCCGCTGGCGTCCTTTGGGCCCCGCCTTTGGCGACGAAGTCGAGCACGTCGCCCTTGGTCAGCCGGCCGTCCCTGCCGGTGGCCGGGATCTGGGCGGCATTCAAGTTGTTGTCCTCGACCAGCTTGCGCACCGCCGGCGACAACGGCTTCGACGCCGGCGCGACGGCTGGCATCGCGACCGCGGTCGGAGCAGGGGCGGGACGAGCGGCAACAGGGGCCGGGGCAGGCGCCGGCTTCGCCGCGGGAGCGGAAGCAGCGTTTTTCGCGGGCTGGGCGGCCGGCTTTTCGGCCTTCGGCGCCGGGGTGGTGGCGCCGGCGGCGCCTTCCTCGATGATGCCGAGCAACGCGCCAACCTGCACCTCGGCGCCTTCCTGGGCCGAGATCGATTTCAGTGCACCCGCCACCGGGGCGTTGACCTCGACGGTTACCTTGTCGGTCTCGAGCTCGACCAGCGCCTCGTCGCGGGCGACCGCGTCGCCGGTGGCCTTGAACCATTTGGCGACGGTTGCCTCGGTCACCGATTCGCCCAGTGTCGGCA
>JACPJY010000289.1 GCA_016187325.1 Rhodospirillales bacterium
CGGCGAGCGTCAGGTATTGCAGCCGTCCGGCGTGCGTGCGGTAGAAGGGCCGCCCGGCGGCCATCTCCAGCAGCGGCGGCACCGGCATGTTGTCCGCCCTCAGACGGTCGGCGAACCATCTGCTGCCGAGCTGGTCGATCAACTCGAACGGCCCAAATTTCCAGTTGTAACCGAGGCGCATCGCCTCATCGACGGCGACCACGTCGTCGGCGATCTCCGGCACCAGCCGGGCGGCGTAACTGAGGGTGCGCGACAACACCTGCCAGCCGTAACGCCCGCCCTTGTCGGGGTGCTCGAGCAGCGCCCGAAGGCCCTTTTTCTTGGCGGCGGCGACGCTGCCGAGCTTCGACTTGCCGGCCTTGCGGTATTGGCCGCTGGCGAGGTCGATAGCCTCCTTGACCCGTTCCCCCGAGTCCCTGTTCAGGCGATAGAAGCCGCCCTTGCCTTTGCGGCCGGTGTAGCCGTCGGCGATCATCTTCTTGGTCAGGGCGAGGTCGCGGTTGACCGCGTGGAACGGATCGTCCTTCGGCAACGTCTTTTCCATGTTGCTCAGGATGTGCGGCATCAAATCCAGCCCGACCATGTCGAGCAAGCCGAAAATGCCGGTCTTTGGGATTCCCATCGGGCGGCCGCCGACCGCGTCGGCTTCCTCGATGGTGACGCCGCCGTCCATCGCCATCACGACGCCGCATTGCAGCCAGTAGATGCCGATACGGTTGGCGATGAAGCCCGGCGTGTCCTTGGCCATGACCACGCCCTTGCCGAGGCGCACGTCGCCGAAGCGGCGGACGTCGGCGACCGCGTCGGGACGCGTATCGGCGCCAGATGCCACCTCGAGCAGCCGCAAGTAGCGCGGCGGGTTGAAGAAATGGGTGATCAGGAAATCGCGCCGGAACCGTGCCGGCATGCCGTTTACCAGGGTGGTCCACGGAATGGTCGAGGTGTTGGACGAGACGATCGAGCCGGGCTTGCGGGCGGCCTCAATCTTCTTGTAAAGCGACTGCTTGATGTCGAGCCTCTCGATTACCGCCTCGACGATCCAGTCGCAGTCGGCGATCATCGTCATGTCGTCGTCAATGTTGCCGGCGGTGATCAGCTTGGCGTTGCGCTTGTGCATCAACGGCGCCGGGTCGGTCTTCAGCAGCTTCTGGATGGCACCCTTGGCAATGGCGCTGCGGTCGGGGCCGTCCTTGGCCGCGATGTCGAGCAGCACCACCGGCACGCCGGCGTTGGCGACTTGGCCGGCAATGCCGGCGCCCATGACGCCGGCGCCGAACACAGCGACCTTCTTGATTTCGGTCATCGCACCGCCTCGAGGACCGTGGCGATGCCTTGGCCGCCGCCGATGCATTGGGTGGAAAGCGCGTAAGTGCCGCCCTCGCGCTTGAGAAGTTGCGCCGCCTTGCCGGTGATGCGGGCGCCGGTGGCGCCGAGCGGGTGGCCGATGGCGATGGCGCCGCCGTCGAGGTTGACCTTCGCCAAATCGAGCGAAAGGTCGCGCAGCACCGCCAGCGATTGCGACGCGAAGGCCTCGTTGACCTCGGCAACGTCGATGTCGCCGATCTTCAGCCCGGCCCGCTGAAGCGCTTTCTTCGACGCCGGCACCGGGCCGATGCCCATGATTTCCGGGTCGCAGCCGGCGACCGCGATCGACTTGATGCGGGCGAGCGGCGTCAGGCCCTTCTTTTCCGCGTAGGCCTCGCTGCACACCAGGGTCGCCGCGGCGCCGTCGGTCAACGGCGACGACGTGCCCGCGGTCACCGAGCCTTTTTCGTCGAACGCCGGCTTCAGGCCCGCCAAGGCCGCGGCCGTGGTGTCGGGACGGATGCAGCCGTCCCTGCTGACGCTGCCGCCGTCGCGGCTGATCGGGATGATCTCGTCGTCGAGCCTGCCGGCGGCTTGTGCCTTGGCGGCCTTTATCTGCGACTGGACGGCGAAGGCGTCCTGCTGGTCGCGGGTGATCTGATAGCGGGTGGCGACGTTCTCCGCCGTCTCGCCCATCGAGATGTAGGCCGGCGGGTAATTCTTGGCGAGATCGGGATGGGGCATGGGGTTATAGCCCATCATCGGCACCCGCGTCATCGACTCGACGCCGGCGCAAATGAACACCTCTCCGGCGTTCATCTGGATGGCGCCGGCGGCCATATGGATGGCGTACATCGACGAACCGCAGAAGCGATTGACCGTGGCGCCAGCGACCGAACGCGGCAGCCCGGCCTGGAACACCACCAGCCGCGCCACGTTCAGGCCCTGCTCGGCCTCGGGAAAGGCGCAGCCCAGAATCAGGTCCTCGATGTCATCCGGATCGACGCCGGTATTCTTGACCAAGCCCTTGACCACCTGCGCGGCCAGCTCGTCGGCCCGCACCTTGGCCAATTCGCCCTTGGTGGCGAACGTGAACGGCGACCGGACATAGCCGGCGATAACGACGTTCTTCATTTCCTCGTCCTCCCTCTCAGAGGTGGCCACCCGGATCATCCGAATGGAATTATATTGCGGTCTTCTTGTCCGTTGTCGCGGAGACAAGGTCCTTTTTCGATATCTTGCCAATCAATGTTTTCGGCAGCGCATCGCGGAATTCGATCTGGCGTGGTATTTCGAACGGCGCCAATTTGTCCTCGAGAAATTTCGTCAGTTCGTCGGTCGTGATAGCCTGACCGTTGCGCAGCTTTACGAAAGCCTTCACAATCTCGCCGCGGTGTTCGTCGGGCACCCCGCACACGGCAACCTCCTCCACGGTGGGGTGGCGGTGAATAGCCTCCTCAACATTGCGCGGATAGACCTTGAAACCGCCGGTGTTGATCATCTCCTTGATGCGGTCGACGATGAACAGGTAGCCGTCCTCGTCGAGGTAACCGACGTCGCCGGTGTGAAAATGGCCGCCCCGGAACACGCGCACATTTTCCTGCGCCCGATTGGCGTATCCCGCCATGACCTGGGGTCCGGAAATGCAGATTTCCCCGATTTCGCGGACGGGCAGAAGGCGTTCGGGCTCGTCGAGTGACACGATGTCGATCACGGTGCCCGGCAGGGGCAACCCCACCGAGCCCGGCTTCCTGACGCCGTCCACGGGATTGACGGCGACGACTGGGCTGGTCTCGCTGAGACCGTATCCCTCAAGCACCACGCAGCCGGTCAACTCCTCGAATCGCTTCCGCACCTCGTTCGGCAGCGAAGCACCGCCGGAAATGCAGAATTCCAGACTAGAGAGATCATGGTCCGCCACGTCGGGGGTGGAATTAATGGCCGAAAACATCGTCGGCACGCCGATTAGTATGGTGGGGCGCTCCTTCTCGATCGCCTGCAACACCTCGGCGGTCTTGAAATGCGGCAGCAGGATCAGTTCGGCCGCCAGGCGCAGGCCCAGGTTCATTACCGCCGTCATACCGAAAGCATGGAACAAGGGCAGCACGCCGAGCACCTTTTCCTCGGCTGTCGCTACGGCCGGCGCCCACAAAGCGAGTTGCTGGGCGTTGGCATAGAGGTTCGCATGGGTGAGCCTTGCCGCCTTCGTGACGCCGGTGGTACCGCCGGTGAGCTGCATCACGGCGACGTCGCGCGTCGGGTCAATGGCGGCGGGATCGGGATTGCCGTCGTTGTCGATCAGGCGCTCGTAGGTGACATGGCGGTCGTCGTCCGGAATGTTTGCCACCTCGCGGCGCTTCAGGAGCGTGAACAACGCCTTTTCCGCGAACGGCAGGACGCCAGCCAGGCTGCATACCACGATCTTCTCCAGCCGGTTGTTGGCGGCCGGCAGGGCCGCGACCTTGTCGTACAGCACCTTCAGATCGAGGGTGACCAGGAAACAGACGTTGGCGTCGGCAACGTGGTGCTCGACCTCGTGCATGGCGTATAGGGGATTGATGTTGACCACCGTGCCGCCGGCCTTGAGCACAGCATAATAGCAGACGACGGCGTAGGGCGAATTCGGCAGCATCAGCCCGACGTTGATGCCGCGATGGACGCCGAGTTCCTGGAAACCCTTCGCGGCGCGTTCGACCAATTTCGCGATGTCACGGTAATGGAAGCGGCGGCCGCGGAAATTGATGCATACGTTATCGGGAAAAGCCGCGGCCGCGTCGTCGAGAAGTGTAGGGACCGGTTTCGGTTCGATCTCGACGCGCCAGTCGATTCCCGCGGGGTAGGATTTCTCCCACGGATAGGACCGTGATCCCGCTTCCGCGAACGGCTTCTTTGCCCCGGACACCGACCGGCGACGCCGAAGCCGGCGCACGAGGCTCTCCAGAAAAGGCATTTGCATCGCGGGGTCTCCGTCGCGCCCCGGCGTGGTGGCAAATGAAGCGACCACCTCGTGCGGGCCGCGCGGTGTCATGATCGAAACACGGCTAACCACGTCTTGGCAGCCGCCATCATGGCGCGCGCAGTGCCTGAGTCCGGAATGCGCAAGGCACATTATAACCGATCCCCGGCGGCAAGGGTGAAAATCCTTAAGATATCAGGGGGATCAGCCGTTTTTTAACGGGAATTGACGGCCCGCCGACGGCAACGCCGCCTCAGCCGGCGCGCTGGCGGCGGTCGATGCCGCCGAACAGGTCGTCGCGATGGCGCCGGCGGTCCGGCCCAAAGAAGTCTGCCGCGCGGATGAACGGCCGTTGGTTCTCGATTACCGCGCAGATGCGGGAATAGATTGTTTTCGCCGACACCGGCTTGGCTAGGTATTCGGTCATTCCCACGTCGCGCGCGAAACAGACATGTCGATACTCGGTGTTGGCTGTGCAGACGATGACGGAGACGAACGGATCGGCGCTTTCCGGATCCTGGCGGACGCGCCTCAAAAAACCCATGCCGTCGAGGTCATGGGTCCAGTCGCTCAAGATCAGGTCGATGGAGAATTGCTTGAAGATTTGCCACGCAACGTCGGGATCCGGCGTGCTTTGAACCGTCGGCACGCCGAACTCGCTGAACACGTCGGTCAGGAGCTTTCTGACCAACAAATGTTTTTCGAGCACCAGAATGCTCAGGTGCTCCAAATTGTAAGAGCGCATTTCGCGCTTCTATCCCTGTCGGCGTTAGCCTTTGACGCCAAATGTTTTTTTGCGCGATGGAATAGTAAGGAATCAACCTTACATTAGGCTTACGTAGGCTCCGAAGGCGGGGATCCGCCGCCGCCGGCGAATGGGGCGGAATTCCCTTGAATATCAAATTATAGCCGGTGGCCATTATTGACGGGGCGCAATCCCTAAGATAGGGGTTGGTCGCGAATTCCTGGCCATTCGGGGTGTATCAAATGCGGAGCGGTCGCGGCGCGGTGGACAAGGACCGAACCCGAATCACCGAAAGCAACAAGCGGGAATCGGTGGCCCGGCGCCCCGGCTACCGGCTGAGTCCGATGCGCCAGGCGATCTTCGTCGGGCTCGCTCTGATTGGCATCGGCGCCGGATATGGAATCGGCTACCTGACGAACAAACAATCGCCGCCGCCCCAGGAGCGCGCCCAACGTGTTGCCGACGGCACCGGCCCGGCTACCGCAAAAAATGGTCCGGCGCCGGACGCCGCGCCCGCCGCCACGCCAACTGTTTCGCCGAGCCGGCCGCTGCTCCCGGAAAACGGCAAGGCCGTCCAGGGATCGCCGGTGCGCGCCTACGAAGAAGCCCTACCGAAAAATGTCGTCGAACCGCACGTTTCGCCGCCGA
>JACPJY010000290.1 GCA_016187325.1 Rhodospirillales bacterium
CGCCGGCCGCACGAAGGCGTAGAGCTCGAGCACGTCAAAGGCGGCGAACGGCGGCACCCGCAACCGTGCCGCCTGGGTCCGCGCGTGGCATACCACGGGACGCGCCTTGTCCCGCAGGCGCTCGGCCGCTTCGGCGAGGGGCAATATCTCGACCTCGCCGGTCGGATTCAACCATGCCGCTTGGCGGACGCCAGCGACCAGTACCGGGGCTTGCGGCAACGCCAGGCGTTGCGGGAGGGGATCGACGTTCATATCTCAAATTATAGAGGCGGCTCGCCGATAGGACGACAACGGCCGCAATGCGATGTGGTTCCTAGTGAAGAATTGGCGCGATTTTGCTATAGTATCTCATTGAATCAGGTGATGGAGGGATCGATGAAAACGAACCCGAACAACACCTCCCGGAACGTCCAGCGGACGGCTTACAAAAGTCTCCTGACGGCCTCCCAACGCGTCACCGAAAGCTGCCTCAGGATGCTGCAAAAGCAGCAGAAAATGCTTGCCGGTGTAAAGCGCCATCGGCGCGCCGAGGACGACGGCTGCAAGCCGGAGTGCCCGGGCGGCGCCGCGGATTTGCAGTACCATTACGGACGCCGCTGCCACGACGTCGACGTCGAGCGGCTGTGAATTGGAGGGGGAAAACGAACGTCGAGGTTTCCCAGCAACCCCGGACACAAGGAGGTTAGAAAATTGACTCCGCCGGACCAGCCAACGGACATAACGACTTAAAGACCATATGGACTCGTTCTTTTGATCGAGTGATGCCAAGAGCATCCATGACGAAACCCCGCCCCCAGTGGCGGGGTTTCCTGTTCTGGGCGGCGGGGGACAGCCAAGCACGGGACGAGGGCGCGAATCGGACACCCGACGCCGCCCGACCGTATTGCAGCTCGGGCGGGTGGTCGCCGCACCCCCGGATCGGTCCCAGGGCGCGGCGCTCGGCGGCTTTCGGGCCGGCAACGTGATTCTGTATTATTGCGACTCAATAGGATAGGTTTACGATTCGGAAGGGGATCCGGGCATTCGGTCCGGCAACCGATAGAGGAGGCAGCGATCAGCGACACCTTCGTCAAGATGGTGGCCGGTGCGCTCGTCGGCGCGGCGTTCGGCTACCTGCTCGGGAGAAGCATCTTCATCCAGTGGGAAGGCACGCGGGTGCTCATGGAAATCCCCGGCGCGGCGCTCGGCTCCATCCTCGGCATCACGGTGATCCGCCTGTTTTCCGGCGGCAAGAAGGCACCCGCACCGACGGCCGACCCGAGGGCCCAAAAGGCCAAGAAGAAATAACCCTGCCTTCTCGGCGCCGCGGTTTTCCGATCAGTCCTGCTTCGACGGCGTGTAGCCGAGGTTGGCGGCGAGCCAGCGCTCAGTTTCGTGCACGGAGGCGCCCTTGCGGCGCGCGTAGTCTTCCGCCTGGTCGCGGCCGATGCGCCCGACGCCGAAATACTGCGATTCGGGGTGCGAGAAGTAGAACCCGGAAACCGACGCCGCCGGCCACATGGCGAGACTCTCGGTCAGCGTCACGCGGGCGTTCTTCCCGGCATCCAGCAACCGGAACAGGTCGATCTTCAGCGTGTGGTCCGGGCATGCCGGGTAGCCGGGCGCCGGGCGGATGCCGCGATAGCGCTCGCGGACCAACTCGTCGTTGGATAGCGCCTCGTCCGGCGCGTAGGCCCAGAACTCCTTGCGCACCCGTTCGTGCAGACGCTCGGCGAAGGCTTCCGCCAACCGGTCGGCGAGCGCCTTCAGCAGAATCGCGTCATAGTCGTCGTGCGCCTTGACAAACGCCTCCAGCTTTTTCTCGATGCCGAGGCCGGTGGTGACAGCGAAGCCGCCGACGTAGTCGGCTAGGCGCGTCTCCTTCGGCGCCACGAAATCGGCGAGGCAGCGGTTGACCCGGCCCTTGGTCCGCGCCAGCTGCTGGCGCAGGAAGTGGAGCGTCGCCGCGACAGTCTTGCGGCTATCGTCGGCGTAGACCTCGACGTCGTCGCCGACCGCGTTGGCGGGGAAGAAGCCGACGACGCCGCGGGCGGTCAGCCACTTCTCGCCGATCAGCCGCTGCAGCATGGATTCCGCGTCGGCATAAAGATTGCGCGCCGCCTCGCCCTGCGCCGGGTCGCCGAAGATCGCCGGGTAATTGCCTTTCA
>JACPJY010000291.1 GCA_016187325.1 Rhodospirillales bacterium
TCCCGCCGGCGCCAGGTCCGAGGTGATCGCGCCGATGCCCGACAACCACGCCCCCCGTCCGCCGCGGGTCCAAGATCGCGGCCGCTCCGCGGCGCTGACGATGATCGCTGGCGCGGACGGCGCCGCGGCGGTGTTGCCGGCCGGTTATCCGTTGCGCCAGGCGACGTTCGCCCGCCACGGCGTTCACCTGCGGGTGCGCGCCCCAGGCCACCCGGACGTCTACGTGCCGTGGTTCTTCGGCACCGGCTCGCAGACGACGCTGACCACCGGCGACGGCATGGAGATGTCGCGCCACATGGTGCTGCTGATGCTCAACGTCTCCGAGCGCATGGGCCGGGTGCTGAGCGAGCTGGCGATGCCCGGCGGCCGCGACTTCTGAAGGGGCGCCGGCCGCGCCGTGCCGTTGCCCAACTTTCGCCACTAAGGGATAGTATCCGGGAGCCTGTCGGCGCCGCGGCCACAAGGGCCGCCGCCCGCCGTTCCGTTTATGGAGGCACCACCATGCGCCAGATTGTCCACGCCCTGCTGCTGATCGGGCTCGTCGCCCCGGCACCGGCCGCCTTGGCCCAAACGCCGAGCAAGCCGGGCGACAAGCCGGCGCAGGAAACGCCGCGCGAGATGCTCGAGGACGCCACCCGCAAGGCGCTGCAGGCGTTCGAGCTGATGCTGAAGGCGATCCCGCAGTACGAGACGCCCGAAATCCTCGACAACGGCGACATCATCATCCGCCGCAAGCCGCCGAAGCCGCAAACGCCGGCGCCGGCTGACCGCGTCCCGCCGAAGACTAAGACCTGACCGGCGGGCGGGCGCCGACCGCGTCGCCTTCGACGCGGCGCGCCTGAACGAGATGGCGTTCGGGGACCGAGCAGAGCGCTCAGTACATGTTGAGCCCGGCCGGGTTGAGGAGGCCCATGGACAGCAGCAGCTGGTACACCGCCAGCCGCTCGTCGTAGGAGGCCGACGTGAAGTTGATGGCGGCGTTGTTGACCTCGTTCGAGGAGTCGAGGACGTTGATCACCGTCTCCTTGCCGGCCTCGCGCAGCTTCTGGCGCGAGGTGAACACTTCCGAGGCGATGTTGACGGCGTTCTCCAGCAACTGCAGCCGCTCGCGGGCGGTCATCAGCGCCTGCCACGACAGCTTCGCCTGCTCGATCACCTTGCGGGTGGTGAACTCGTACTGATCCTTGGTGGCGCCGAGGTTGAACGACGCCTGCGACATCAGGTTGCGGGTGGAGAAGCCGGTGAAGATGTCCCACGTGGCGCGGAACGTCAGCGAATAGTCGCGCCGGGTGCCGATCACCGCGCCGGCGTTCTTCTCGAACGCGTAGCGGGTTTCCATGTCGAGGCTGGGGAACAGCTCGCCGCGTACGGCGCGCTGACGTTCGCGCGCCACCTCGATGTTGACGCCGGAGTTGGCGAGGGCCGGGTTGTCGACCAGCGCGGCGTCGATCGTCCTTTCCAGATCGCTCGGCACCATCTCGATCGGCGGCGCCGGATCCTGCATCGACTCGATGGCGGGCGGGTGGTTGAAGGTCTGGGTGTAGCGGCTGATCGCATCCTGGAGTGCGCCCTCGAAAGTGACGCGCCGCTCCTTGGCCACCTGCAGCCGCGATTTCGCCTGCAGCACGTCGACGGCGACGCCCGAGCCGCGTTGCACGCGCTCGTCTTCCAGGTTGAGCTGTTCCTGGATGGTGGCTTCGTTCTCCAGCGCCAGCTCGATCAGGCGCAACTGCCGGAGCACGTTGACGTAGGCGGTGATGCCTTCGAACACCGTGCTCTGGCGCGTGCCCTCGAGCGTCAACAACGCCAGTTCCTTGTTCAGGCGCGCCGTCCGCACCTGCGACGTGGTCTGGAAGCCGTTGAACAGGTTCTGGGTCATCGTCAGGCTGGCCCGTTGTGCCGTCCGCGCCGACGGCTTGCCTTCCTGGCCGTCACCGGCGTTGCGTTCGGCGGGGCTGTTAATGACTTCGTGGGTGAGGTCCGACGTCGCCTGCAGCCGCGGCAGGAAGTCGGACATCACCCGCTTGACCTCCTGGCGCTGCGATTCGACGCCCTTCGCGGCGGCGCGGATGTTCGGGTGATCGATGAGCAGCGTCGCCAGCTCCTCCTCGAGCGAGGCGGCGGCGGCCGGACCGGCGGCGATCGCGCACCAGGCGCCGGCCGCCAGGATCGCACACGGTTTCCGCCATCCGCTCATCATCGACACATCGACACCCGGGACGTTGGCCCTGAAAAGCCTGTTCGCGGCAGTCTAACGGCAACGGATTCGGCGGTCAAACGACGAGTGCCGAAAAACCATGATAATCCAAGCACTTCACCTGAAATCGGCGGAAAATCGCGGTTTCCGCCTACCATATGCGGGGAAAATTGAGTCGCCGCACCCACGACATATGGGGGTCAAACAGGCGCGAAACGCCGCGCCGGATTCGCGCCGGGAGCTTCTGCCGTCACCCGCCCGGGACGCCGAAACCGCCACCGCCCGGCGTCTCGATCACGAACACATCGCCGGCGTACATCGCCACACTCTCCGTCGGTCCCAGCTCCTGGAGGCTGCCGTCGGCGCGATCGACCCGGTTGACGCCGACCGCGCCCGGTCCGCCGCCGGCGAGCCCGTGCGGCGCCACGGTGCGGCGGCCGGACAGGATCGCCGCCGTCATCGGCTTCAGGAAACGGACGCGGCGGATCGCGCCGGCACCGCCGCGATGGCGCCCTGCGCCGCCGGACCCGCGACGCACGGCGAAGCTTTCCAGCAGCACCGGGAACCGCCACTCCAATACCTCGGGATCGGTCAGACGCGAGTTCGTCATGTGGGTGTGGACGGCGTCGGTACCGTCGAAGTCCGGTCCGGCGCCCGAGCCGCCGCAGACGGTTTCGTAATACTGGTACGTGTCGTCGCCGAAGGTGAAATTGTTCATCGAGCCCTGGGCGGCGGCGAGTACGCCGAGCGCGCCGTAGAGCGCGTCGGTGACGACCTGCGAGGTCTCTACGTTGCCGGCAACCACGGCGGCCGGATGGCGCGGGTTCAGCATCGAGCCCTTGGGGATAACGATGTCGAGCGGCTTCAGGCAACCGCCGTTGAGCGGGATGTCGTCTTCGACCAGCGTGCGGAACACGTACAGCACCGCCGCCTTGCACACCGCCGCCGGGGCATTGAAGTTGTTCCTGGTCTGCCGCGTGGTGCCGGTAAAGTCGATGACGGCGTTGCGCGCCTGCTTGTCGATGGCGATCTTGACCTTGATCTGGGCGCCATTATCCATCTTGCAGGTAAACGAGCCGTTCGTCAGCACGTCGATGACGCGGCGCACCGATTCCTCGGCGTTGTCCTGGACGTGGCGCATATAGGCGATGACCACGTCGAGACCGAAGTGGTCGACCATCTTGCGCAGCTCCTGGACGCCTTTCTCGTTGGCGGCGATCTGGGCCGATATGTCGGCGACGTTCTGGCGCGGGTTGCGCGCCGGATAAGATCCCGTGCCCAGGAGCTCCAACAGTTCCTTCTCGCGCAGCCGTCCCGCCTCGACGAGCAGGAAGTTATCGATCAGCACGCCTTCCTCTTCGACGGTGCGGCTGTCCGGCGGCATCGAACCCGGCGTGATGCCGCCGATGTCGGCGTGGTGGCCGCGCGAACCGACGTAGAACAACAACTCCTTGCCGGCGCCGTCGAACACCGGCGTGATGACGGTGATGTCGGGAAGATGCGTGCCGCCGTTGTAGGGCGCATTCAAGGCGTACACGTCGCCGGGCTTCATGCGGCCCTGGTTTTCGCGGATCGCCACCTGGATGCTCTCGCTCATCGAGCCCAAGTGCACCGGCATGTGCGGCGCGTTGGCGATCAGGCCGCCATCACGGTCGAACACCGCGCAACTGAAATCCAGGCGCTCCTTGATGTTGACCGAGAACGCGGTGTTGGCGAGCGTCGCTCCCATCTGCTCGGCGATCGA
>JACPJY010000029.1 GCA_016187325.1 Rhodospirillales bacterium
CCGACCAGGGCCACGATCTCGCCTTCGCGCACTTCGAGGTCGACGCCGCGCAAAACTTCCAGGTCCTGGCGGCCCTGGCGGAAAGTGCGGACGATGGCGGTAAGGCCGAGCACCGGCTTGCCGGGGGGTGTTGGGGCCATGGCAGGTGGCATTTCACTCATAGCGCAGTGCCTCCGCCGGATCGAGACGCGCTGCCCGCCACGACGGATACAGCGTCGCCAAGAATGACAGCCCGAGCCCCATCAGAACCACCGCCACCACCTCCGTCGGATCGACGACCGCCGGCAACTGCGACAGGAAGTAGATCTCGGCAGCGAACAGATCGCTTCCGGTCAGCCCCTGGATCCATTGCCGGATGGTTTCGATGTTGTCAGCAAACGCTAGCCCGAGGCCGAGCCCGGCGAGCGTGCCGATGGTGCCGATGCTGGCGCCGGCCAAAAAGAAAATGCGCATCACCGTCCCGCGGGTGGCGCCCATGGTGCGCAGGATGGCGATATCGCGGCCCTTGTCCTTCACCAGCATGATCAGCGACGAGATGATGTTGAACGCGGCGACCAGGATGATCAATGTCAGGATTAGGAACATGACGTTGCGCTCGACCTGGATGGCGTTGAAGAAGCTGGCATTGACGCGCTGCCAGTCCTGGACGCGCACCTGCCCCTTCATCGCCGCCGCAAGCCGCCCCCCGACATCGGGTGCGCGGTCGGGATTGGTGACGAAGACCTCGAGGTTGGTCGCCGCGTCGGGCAGCCGAAAATATACCTGGGCGGCCTCCAAAGGCATGAAAACAAAGCTTGAATCGTATTCGTACATGCCGATCTGGAAGGTTGCCACCACCGAATATGCCCGCATCCTGGGCACGGTGCCGAAGGCGGTGGCGTTGCCCTTCGGCGAGATCAGGGTGATCTTGTCGCCGATGTCGAGCCCGAGCTTGCGCGCCATCCGCGCGCCGATGACGACGGCGTCCTGGCCTTCGAACTTCTCCAGCTTGCCGGCCTGGATGTTGCCGGCGATGATCTTGCGCCCCACCAGGTCCTTGGGCCTAAGCCCGCGCACCACGGCACCTTGCGCGACCCCGCGGGCGGTCGCCATGACCTGGCCCTCGACCAGTGGGATGACGGCGGTGACGCCCTCCACCTTGGCCAGCCGTTCGGCGATCGGGTCGAAGCCCTTCAGCCGGTCGCCGATCTCGGCGTAGACGCTCAGATGCCCGTTGATGCCGAGGATGCGGGTCAACAACTCCTGACGGAAGCCGTTCATCACCGACATGACGATGATCAGCGTGGCGACGCCGAGCGCGATGCCAAGCAGCGAGAACCAGGCAATCACCGAAATGAAGCCTTCCTGGCGGCGCGCCCTCAGATAGCGCATCGCCACCATCCATTCGAAATAGGAGAACACCCGCGTCCTTCTTACGGCCGGCTCAAGCCGGTGCGGGCGAGGAGAATGCGTTCGTCGGGCGCATCCTCGATGCGGCCGGCGTCGAACGGTGGCTGGGGTGCGTACTCGATACCGAGCTGGATCGCCTTGGCGATGTCCTCGCCGGCGATCTCGGCGGCGAGCGTCAACGCCATGTCGAGACCGGACGATACGCCGGCCGCCGTTATCACCTTTCCCTGGCGCACAACACGGTCATGCACCGGCACGGCGCCGAAGCGCTTCAGATCCTCCATCGCGCGCCAGTGGGTGGTCGCCTTCAGGCCTTTCAGCACGCCAGCGCCGCCGAGGATCAGCGCCCCGGTGCACACCGAGGTCGTCCATGTCGTCGTTTCGTGGGCCTTGGCCACCCACCCGGTCACCACCGTGTCCTCGGCCGCGGCGTCGGCGCCGACGCCGCCCGGCACCAGTAGGATGTCGGGCCTCGACACCTCGGCGAGGGTGTAGTCGGCGGTCATCGCTAAACTGCCGCCGCGGGTGCGTACCGGGCCCTTCTGTTTCGCCACCATCTTAACCTTGGCGCCCGGTAGCCGCCCCAAGATTTCGAATGGCCCGATGGCGTCGAGGGGCGTGATTCCGTCGAACAGCAGGAAAGCGATGTCCATGTCGAGCAGTCAGCTGGTCAGCTGGTCAGCCGGTTGACGGCCGACAGGATGCTGATCTCCTGACGCTCGCCCGACTTGCGGCCCTTGATCTCGACAAGCCCCTTCTCGATCCCGCGCGGCCCGACCACGACCTGCCACGGTAGCCCGATCAGGTCCATGTCGGCGAACTTGGCGCCGGCGCGGGCCTCGCGGTCATCGTAAAGGACCTCGATGCCGCTCTGGACGAGATTGTCGTAGGTGTCTTCGCATGCCTTGTCGCACGCTTTGTCGCCGGGCTTGAGGTTGATGATGCCGACCTTGAACGGCGCCACCGGCTCCGGCCAGATTATTCCGGCATCGTCGTGGCTGGCCTCGATGACGGCGCCGACCAACCTGGAGACGCCGATGCCGTAGGAACCCATCTCGACCGTCACGTCGTTGCCGTCCGGGCCGGTGACGATGGCGTTCATCGCTTTCGAATACTTCTTGCCGAAATAAAAGATGTGCCCGACCTCGATGGCGCGCCCGGTCACCAGGTCCTTGGCGAGAGCTTTTTCGGCCTTGGCGTCACGCTTGTCATCGGTGGCGGCGTACTTGGCGGTGAAGCCGTCGATGATCGGCTGCAGGTCGCTCGCGTAATCGATGCCGGCCGCTGTCCAATCCATGCCCAAATAATCCTTGTGGCAGCCGATCTCGCTCTCGCCGGTTTCAGCCAGGATCACGAACTCGTGGCTCATGTCGCCGCCGATCGGGCCGCTTTCAGCCTGCATCGGTATCGCCTTCAAGGCCATGCGCTGGAAAGTGCGCAAGTACGCGATGAACTGCTGGTTATAGGAATGGCGCGCCTCATTGTAGTCGAGGTCGAAGGAGTAGGCGTCCTTCATCAGGAACTCGCGCCCACGCATAACCCCGAAACGTGGCCGCACCTCGTCGCGGAATTTCCACTGGATGTGGTAGAGCATCTTCGGCAGGTCGCGGTAGCTCCTGACCGAGTCGCGGAAGATCTGCGTGATCTGTTCCTCGTTGGTGGGGCCGTACAGCATGTCGCGCTCGTGGCGGTCGGTGATGCGCAGCATCTCCGGCCCGTACGCGTCGTAGCGGCCGCTTTCGCGCCACAAATCCGCCGGTTGAATGGTCGGCATCAGCATCTCCTGGCCGATCCGGTCCTGCTCTTCGCGGACGATCTGCTCGATCTTCTTCAATACCCGGAAGCCCAGCGGCAGCCACGAATAGATGCCGGCCGATGACTGGCGGATCATGCCGGCACGCAGCATCAGCCGGTGCGACACGATCTGCGCCTCGGCAGGCGTCTCCTTCAGAGTCGGCAAAAAAAACCGGGACAAACGCATGGCTCGGACGTACCTGAAAATCGCAGCCGCCCAAAGCGGCCACACGGGTCTGCCGGCTGCGTCACCGGCCGGACCGCGGAGACTTTAGGGGTTTGTCGCCGATGCTTCAACAACCGGACGAGGACGGGCGCTATTTGCCGTAGGCTTCGCGGCAGGCCTTGGCGATCGCGGCCTCGACGGCGGCGTCGCCGATCGGCTTGCCGTCGAGCAGCACCTCGCCGGTCTTGGTGTTGACGGTGACGGCGGCGATCGAGGCCTCGCCCTTGAACCTGCCGCCGGCGCCAAAACCGAACTTTTCGGCGATGTCGATCATTATATCGATGGTGACCGATTCCGGTACCTGCCACGACGAGCCGCCGCCGACGTCGGCCGGCTTGACCTTCTTGCCGCGCACGTCGACGCCGGGCTGGTAGGCGACGCCCGGATCGGGGACGTGCTTGACCAGCGTCCGGCAGTCGGCGCGGCTGATCGTCAGCTTGGCGGCGTCCGTAGCGTCGGCCGGCAACGCGGTCAGCGCCAGAAGTACCGCCGCAACGAGCGTTGGATTAAAATTTTTCATGGTCAGGATATCCGCGGCAATTAGTCGCCTATCACCATCATAATCTACTGCCGTCAGCGTTGAAAAAGCCTTAACCGGCACGGTTCCGATTCGAGCATGCCCGTCAAGGACTTGCCTCCAACCGTCGCGCCCGCCGGCGAGCAGGCGCCTTGTCCGGTCGCCTGGGGCAATGCGAAGATTTGCCTCCGGCAATCATGGCCGCAGCACGGAGGACGGAACATGGCGACCAAAAAATCGAAGAAAAAGTATCTGCCGATGGAGACGGGCCACCCCGATAAAATGGAGTGGAAAATGTAGCGCTTCCCCAGGCAGTGGACGAAGATGGTGTTCCGCCCTCAGCCAGGGCGCCCGACCGAGCCGAATGCCGGCTTGGTGCGCTACGAGCCCGGCGCCTATCATCCCTACCACACCCACGATTTCGCCCAGGTTTGGTACGTGCTCGAGGGCGAGTTCCAGATGGGCGGCGCCGCCCACGGCCCCGGCACCATGATGTTCTTCCCCGACCCGCATTACGAGGATGAACTCAAGACCGAGACGGGCGGCATCATCGTCTACATGCAGTACCCGGGGCCGACGACCAAGGCCTGTCCAATCTACGACGGCCGCTTCAACGTCAAGAAGCGCAAGCCACTGTCCGAGGAACGGCTCGACGTCTAGGGCTGCCGCCGGACATCGCGGAGGCGTGTCCGGCGCCCCGGTTTACCCGTAATCCGGGCACTGCGGTGGCGTTTGAACACCTATGGGCGCATTGCCTCGAAAATGGCGGCTTTTTCGGGGACTTAGCCACCGAAAAAGATAAAAATCCTGGTGACGGTAGGGGCCCGATCCCCTACACTGGCCATCAAACGAGGAGAGGACTCAGGCCGAAGTGCTCAGGCCCGGGTTTTGGGAGGCAACCAAAAAGCAATAAGGGTTTTTCGGGCACGAAAACCCGTTTGAAACTGGGTAACGGCAGGGCCGGCAACGGTCTTGCCTTTTATTTTGCTGGCCCGCCGTGGCGTCCTATTTCGACTTGAACACTTTTGGGTCGACCCCCATCCACGGCGGCTTGGCCTTGGCTACGCGCTTGTAGGCAGGACAATCCTTGCGATGGGCCCCCGGCAGGTAGCCGATGCACATCAGGAATTCGTTGACGATCTCGCCCCCCATGAACTTGAACGTGGCGCGGAACAGCTTCGTCCATTCGGCGTGGCTGCGCGGGTGATGGGTGGCCAGCCATTCGGAGAAGCCGCCGTGGCTGTCGCGCAGGATGGTCACTTGCTTGGCGTTTTCGATCACCGCCAGCACCTTCAGCCGGTTGCGGATGATCCCCGGGTCCTTGAGCAGCCGGTTGATATCGCGCTTACCGTAGCCGGCGACCGCATCGACGTCGAAGCCGTCGAAGGCGGCAACCGTGGTGGCGCGCTTCTTCAGGATCAACTCCCACGACAAGCCGGCCTGGAAAAGCTCCAGCGAAAGCAGCTCGAACAGGGCGCGCTCATCGGTGAGCGGGAAGCCGTATTCCCGGTTATGGTAGGCCTCGTGGATCGGGTCCCCCGGCGCCTTGTCACAATACCAGTTCATGTTACTCGCGGAACGAAATCACGCCGGAGACGATGACCAGGTAGAGCAGCGCGAAGATGACCGCCGAGATCACCGTCGTTGCCAGCAGCTTCATCACCATACGCGGCTTTTCTGGGGCCCCGGGATCTTCGCCCTTGCCGAGCGCCTCACTGTCGATGCGGCGTACCCCCCACGGCAGCACCATGAAGATCACCAGCCACCAGATGATGGCATAGATGCCAATCCCGGTCCAAAGAGTCATCGTCGCGCCTCAGGTCTGTTCCAGCTCGATCAGGGTGCCGCAAAAGTCCTTGGGGTGCAGGAACAACACCGGCTTACCGTGGGCGCCGATGGCCGGCTCGCCGGCGCCAAGCACGCGCGCTCCCTTTTCCTTCAGGCGGTCGCAGGCGGCGCGGATGTCGGAAACCTCGTAGCAGACGTGGTGCATGCCACCGGCCGGGTTGTTGGCCAAGAACTTGGCGATTGGCGAAGCTTCCCCCAGCGGCTCCAGGAGCTCGACGCGGGTGTTGCCGAGGTCGACGAACACTATCGTCACCCCGTGGTCCGGCAGCGCCTGCGGCTTCGACACCTTGGCGCCGAGCGTTTCCCGGTACGTGGCGGCCGCCGCCTCAAGGTCGGGCACGGCGACGGCCACGTGGTTGAGCTTGCCGATCATCGACGCGGGCCCCTTCCCTCTCAGATGCGTACCAGATGTACGGTGGTCACCGGCTTCTTCGCCACACTGTCGTTGAAAGCGCGCCGGACCGCAAGTCGCACCGCTTCCTTGAGCTCCTCGTCGTCGGCGCGCCGTTTGGCTGGCAACGCCTCCACGGCGGCGCGGGCCGCATCGAGCGCCGCCCGTTCGACGGTGTCGTCGCCCTCCTCCAGCAGCCCGGTGGTCGAGATTTGGGGCTCACGGGCCAACTCGCCGGCGTCGTTAATCACCACCGTGACCATGGCAGCGCCGTGCCACATTGCCCGCGTACGCCGGCGCACCAATTCGCCGTCGAGGCGGACAAGCCGGTTGCCGTCGGCTGCCAGCCGGCCGACCGGGGCGTTGGCGGCAATTTCCGGCTCGCCCGGCGCCAGCCGCACGATGGCACCGTTTTCAACGACGACGGCGTGCGGCACTTGGCAGTCACGGGCTAGCGCCGCGTGCTCGACCATGTGCCGGAGCTCACCATGCACCGGCACGGCGATCGTCGGCCGCACCAGTTGATACATGCGCACCAACTCGCCGCGAGCCGGATGACCGGAGACGTGGACGATGTCGTCTTCCGTCGAAACCACCCGGATGCCGCGGGCGACCAGGGCGTTGTGCAGCCTGCCGATGGCCGCTTCGTTGCCGGGAATGATGCGCGACGAAAAGATCACCGCGTCGCCGTCGCTGAGGGTGACGTTGCCGTGCTCGCCGGCGGCGATGCGGGCCAGCGCAGCCCTGGGCTCGCCCTGGCTGCCAGTACACACGATCAGCACCTTGTCCGCCGGGATATGGCCGGTATCTTCCTCGTCGAGGAAGGCGGGCACGTTTGCGAGATAGCCGTTCTCCCGCGCCGCGTCGTCGATGCGCCGTAGTGAGCGGCCGGCCAGCACCACGTCGCGCCCGTTGGTCCGGGCCGCCTTGGCGATGGTCTCGAGTCGGGCCACATTGGTGGCGAAGCAGGTGACGGCGACCCGGTGTTGGCATTCGCCGATCAATTTGGTCAACGTCGCCTCGAGGTCAGCTTCCGAGCCCGATTCCCCGGGCACAAACACGTTGGTCGAATCGCACACCATCGCCAGCACGCCGTCGTTGCCCAGCTTGCGCAGGGCGGCCTCGTCGGAAACCGCGCCCACAACCGGCGCTGGGTCGAATTTCCAGTCGCCAGTGTGCAGCACCGTGCCGAGACCGGTGCGGATGGCGATGGCGTTGGGCTCGGGGATGGAATGGGTGAGTGTGATCAGCTCCATGTCGAAGGGGCCGAGGCGGACGCGGCCGCCCAGTGGCACCTCGATGATCTCGACCTGGTCGGCGAAGGTGGTCTCGGCCAGCTTGCGCCTCAGGATGGAAATGGCGAACGGCGTCGCGTAGACCGGGCAACGGAGCCGGTCCCAAAGGTAGGGCACCGCGCCCAGGTGATCTTCGTGGGCGTGGGTGAGGACTAGGCCGGCCAGCCGGTCGCGCCGTTCGACGATGAAACCGGGGTCGGGCATGATCACGTCCACTCCCGGAATCGCGCCGTCGCTGAAAGTGACGCCGAGATCGACCATCACCCAGGTTTCGTCGCCGGGCGGCCCGTAGCCATAGAGGTTGAGGTTCATGCCGATCTCGCCAGCGCCGCCGAGAGGCAGGAAGACGAGCTCGTCACTCCGGGTTTGCGTCATTTGTTGCGGCGATGGACCAGCAGCAGTCCACGCAGGGTCAGCTCCGGGTCCGATTGCTTGATGCAGCTCACGGCCTCGGTGAACAGCGGCGCCAGCCCGCCGGTGGCGATCACCTCTAAGTCGGCGCCGTGCTCGGCGCGCAGCCGCGCCACCAGCCCCTCGATCAGACTCACGTATCCCCAGTAGATTCCCGACTGCATGGCCGCGACCGTGTCCTTGCCGGTGACCCGCTCGGTTTTCTTGATGTCGACCCTGGGCAGCTTCGCTGCCGCCATGTGCAACGCCTCGAGCGACAGGTTGACGCCGGGCGCGATGACACCGCCGAGATAACTGCCCTTGGCATCGATAATATCGAAGGTGGTGGCGGTGCCGAAATCGACGACGATCAGCGGTCCGCCGTAGCGGTCGAACGCGGATACCGCGTTGACCAGCCGGTCGGCGCCGACCTCGTCCGGCCGGTCGACCAGCACTTTCAGTCCGAGTTCGAGTCCCGGCTCGCCGACCACCCGAGGGTCGCAGCCAAAGGTATTGCGGCACAAAGTCTTCAATGCGAAAAGGGTCGCCGGCACCACGGTGGCGATAATCGCCGCGGTGACGTCCTTGGGTTTGAGACCGGCCTCCGCCATCAACTGCTTCAGCGACAGGCCAAACTCGTCGGCGGTGCGGTTGGGGCTGGTCGACAGCCGCCATTCGCCGCGCACCTTGTCGTTGTTGTCGAAGACGGCGAAGACGGTGTTGGTGTTCCCTGAATCGATGGCAAGCAGCATGGCGAATTCCCGTTCAGGCCGTGGCGAAGAACACGTCGCCGGCGGTGATCCTAAGCTCGCGCTTGCCGGATTTCAGCAACAAAGCCCCGTCCTGGTCGATATCCTTGAATACGCCCCTCAAGGTCTTCTTGGCGAGCCGGATTTCGATTTTGTCGCCGATGCCCTTGCAACGCCACAGCCAGTGCTTGCGGATTGCCCCGAACCCCTGCTCCAGCCACGTGTTGGCCCAGGCCATGAAGTGGCGCGAAAACGCTTCCAGGCAGTCGACCTCGGTCACCATCCAGCCGGACGCCTTCAGTGACGTCGCCGGGAATTCCACCCTCGACGGATGCTGGGCGACGTTAATGCCGAGGCCCATGATCACCCATTCCGGCGTCTTGCCGCCGCCAGTCTCGGCTTCCAGCAGCAGTCCTCCGACCTTCTCATCGTTCAATAGGATGTCGTTCGGCCATTTGATTTGAACGATATGCCCGGGCGGGCTGATAGCGTTGAGCGCGTCGCACGCCGCCAGCGCCCCTACAAAGCTCAACTGCGCCGCCTGTTCGGTGGGCACCTCGGGACGCAGGATCAGCGAACAGTAGAGGTTGCCCTTCGGGCTTTGCCACTTGCGGCCGCGGCGGCCCCGTCCGGCGGTCTGCTCCTTGGCCCATATCAGGGTGCCGTCCGGCGCCTTCTCCTCGCCCAGGATGGCCAGCCGCCGGGCCTCGGCATTGGTGCTGTCGACCGTGTCGAGCGTGATCAGCCGGTATGCGGGCGGAAGATGGGGTTCGCGCATCAGCCAGGGAAAAGGGCCGCGGCGGCAGCCGCGGCGCCCGACAGGATCGGCGCCGGGTAGACGAAAAACAGCACGATAATCAGCCCGGTGGCGGTGATGACGAGGCCGAGGTCGCGGCTGACAGGCCGGTCGAGCGCTTCCTCCGGATCGCTGAAATACACCAACTGCACGATGCGCAGGTAATAGAACGCCGCCACTACGCTCGACAGCACGCCGATGACGGCGAGGGCGTACAACTTCGCCTCAATGGCGGCGAGAAAAATGTAGAGCTTGCCGAAAAACCCGGCGAGCGGCGGGATGCCGGCCATCGACAACATGAAGATGCCGACGGCCAGCGCCAGCATCGGATGGGTCTTGCCCAGCCCGGCGAGGTCGTTGATGCCCTCGACCATGCGGTCGCCGCGGCGCATGCATAGGATGCAGCCGAAGGTACCGACGTTCATGAACAGGTAGATCGCGAGGTAGATCAACATGCCGCGGACGCCGGCTTGATTGCCGACGGCGAGCCCGATCAGCGCGTAACCGACATGACCGATCGAGCTGTAGGCCATCAGCCGCTTGATGTTGGTCTGATTGATGGCGGCGAATGCGCCGAGCACCATCGACGCCACCGACACGAACACCACGATTTGCTGCCATTCCGCCAGCAGCCCGCCGAACGGCCCCACCATCACCCGGATGAACAAGGCCAACGCTGCGATCTTTGGCGCCACCGAGAAGAACGCCGTGATCGGAGTCGGGGCGCCCTCATAGACGTCGGGCGTCCACATGTGGAACGGCACCGCCGAGACCTTGAAGGCGAGGCCCGCCAGGATGAACACGATGCCGAAGATGACACCGACGTTAACGCCGCTGCCAGCGTGGAACACCGTCGTTAGCTTGTCGAAGTTGGTGGTGCCGGTGAAACCGTAAATCAGCGAACTGCCGTAGAGCAGCATCCCAGACGCCACGGCGCCGAGCACGAAATACTTCAGTCCGGCCTCGGTGGAGCGCGTGTCGTCGCGCTGGAAGGCAGCGATCACGTAGAGCGACAGCGACTGCATCTCGAGCCCCAGGTACAGCGAGATCAGGTCGTTGGCCGAGATCATCAGCATCATGCCGAGCGTCGCGAACACGATCAGGATGGGATATTCGAACCGCGCCATGTGCTGGCGTTCGATGAAACCCTGCGAGATGACGATCGCCAGCGACGAGCCAATCAGTACCAGCACCTTGCAGAACACCGCGAACGGGTCGCTGACGAACATGTTGGAGAATGTCACCAGCCGGCCGCCGGCGAGCGTCGTTTCCAGAAGTCCCGCGAGCACCAGCACCAGGATCCCGAGATACGAGATCAACCGCGAGGTCTTGACGTCCTCCTCAGCCAGGCCGCCCTTCTGGAACACACCGAACATCAAGAGTGCCATGATAGAAAGCGCCAGGAACAACTCCGGCAGCGCCGGCACCAGATTCGGGACTTCCGCCATCATGGGTTCCCTGCTCCCTTTCCTAGCGCCCCGCCACGGCCGTCGCCGCGCCGGCGTCAAGTCCCGCCTGCACCTGGGTCAAAAGGTTAGCGACCGAGGCATGCATGACGTCGAGGAATGGCGACGGATAGATGCCCATCCAGATCACCAGCGCCACCAGCGGCGCGAAAACCGCGATCTCGCGCGGGCTCATGTCGAGAATCGCCTTCAGACTGTCCTTGGTCAGCGCGCCGAAGATCACGCGGCGATACAGATACAACATGTACGCCGCGCCCAGGATCAGGCCGGTGGCTGCCAGTGCCGCCACCCAGGTGTTGACTTGAAAGGCGCCGACCAGGACCAGGAACTCGCCAATGAAGCCGGCCGTCCCCGGCAACCCGACCGAAGCCAGCATGAACAGCATGAACACCAGCGCATAGGCCGGCATGCGGTGGACCAGGCCGCCGTAGGTCGCAATGTCGCGCGAATGCATGCGGTCGTATACGACGCCGACGATGAGGAACAGTGCCGCCGAGACGATGCCGTGGCTGAGCATTTGATAGATCGCGCCCTCGATGCCTTGCACGGTCAGCGTGAAGGTGCCGATGGTGACGAAGCCCATGTGGGCCACCGACGAGTATGCGATCAGCTTCTTCATGTCCTCCTGCGCCAGCGCCACCAGCGAGGTGTAGACGACGGCGACGATGCTGAGGGTGTAGATCAGCGGCGTGAACATCACCGACGCTTCTGGGAACATCGGCAGCGAGAACCGCAGGAACCCGTAACCGCCGAACTTCAGGAGCACGGCCGCCAGGATCACCGAGCCGGCCGTTGGCGCCTCGACGTGGGCGTCCGGCAGCCAGGTATGCACCGGCCACATCGGGATCTTTACCGCGAACGAGGCGAAGAACGCCAGCCACATCCACGCCTGCAAGGCGGCCGGGAAGCGATGCGTCATCAACGCCGGAATGTCGGTGGTGCCGGCATCGAAGTACATCGCAAGGATCGCCAGCAGCATCAGCACAGAGCCAGCCAGGGTGTAGAGGAAGAACTTGAACGCCGCGTACACACGGCGAGGCCCGCCCCACACGCCAATGATGACGAACATCGGGATCAGCACTGCTTCGAAGAAGACGTAGAAGACCACCATGTCGAGCGCGCAGAACATCCCGATCATGAAGGTCTCCATGATCAGGAACGAGATCATGTATTCCTTGATACGGGCCTGGATGTTTTCCCAGCTCGCCAGCACGCAAACCGGAGTCAACAGGGTCGACAACAGTACGAAGAACATCGAGATACCGTCGACACCAAGCTTGTAGTTGATGCCGAAGGCCGGCATCCACTGCGATTCCTCGACGAACTGGAACTTGGCGGTCGAGGAATCGAAGTTGACCCAGAGGAATAGCGACAGCAGGAAATTGATCATCGACGTCCACAACGCGACGTTGCGGGCGTTGCGGGCAACCACCTCGGCATCGCCGCGGATTGTGAGGATGAACAGCGCGCCCACCAGCGGCAGGAAGGTCAACAGCGACAGGATCGGAAATTGCGTCATGATCCGCTCATCCCGTGTGCTGGAACAGATACCACGTGATCAGGACGACGACGCCCGTCAGCATGGCGAACGCGTAATGGTAGAGATAGCCGGTCTGCACCGCAGCGGCGCGGCGCGCGAGATTGAGGACCGCGGCGGAGATGCCGTCCGGGCCGACGCCATCGATCAACGTGCCGTCGCCGGTGCGCCAGAAACCGCTGCCAAGGTAGAACGCCGGCCGCACGAACAGGAAGTCGTAGAGCTCGTCGAAGTACCACTTATTGAGCAGGAACCGGTACACAGCCTGGAAGCGGGCAGCGATTAGGCCCGGAATCTCGGGGCGCAACATGTACAACACGTAGGCGAGCCCGATGCCGGCAAAAGCAACCACCAAAGGCAGATACTTGACCCACGCCGGCACGTGATGGGCGGCCTCGAGCGCCTTGTGATGCGGCAGCACTGCGATCGCCTCGCCCCAGAACTCGCCGGCCTTTTGGCCAACGAAGCTCTCGAAGCCGACGTAGCCCATGAATACGGCGCCTGCCGCCAGCACGAACAGCGGCAGGATCATCACCTTCGGGCTTTCGTGGACGTGATCCATGACGTGCGCGTCGGCGCGCGGTGCGCCGTGGAAGGTCATGATGATCAGCCGCCACGAATAGAATGCGGTCAGGAACGCCGCCAGGACGCCCATCCAGAACGCGTAGCCGCCGGCCACCGTCTCGGCGGCGTAGGCGGCCTCGAGGATGGTGTCCTTCGAATAGTATCCGGCGAATGGCCAGACGCCAGCCAGCGCCAGCGAGCCGATCCACATCAGCACATAGGTGACGGGGATCAGCCGCCACAGCCCGCCCATCTTGCGCATGTCCTGCTCAGCCGACATGGCGTGGATCACCGAGCCGGCGCCGAGGAACAGTAGCGCCTTGAAGAACGCGTGGGTGATCAGGTGGAAAATGCCGGCCGAATACGCCGAAACGCCGGCAGCAAAGAACATGTAACCGAGCTGCGAGCAGGTCGAGTACGCGATCACCCGCTTGATGTCGTTCTGCACGCAGCCGATGGTGGCCGTCACGATAGCAGTCGAGGCGCCGACCACGGTGACCACGGTCAGCGCCGTTTCTGAGAACTCGAACAGCGGAGACATGCGGGCGACCATGAACACGCCGGCGGTGACCATGGTCGCGGCGTGGATCAGCGCCGACACCGGCGTCGGGCCTTCCATGGCGTCCGGCAGCCAGGTGTGCAGCCCGAGCTGCGCCGACTTGCCCATGGCGCCGACGAACAGCAACAGCGCGCATACCGTCAGCGCGTGGAACTCGGTCCCGAAAACAACCCGAAATCACCGATGCGGTTGACGACGAACGCCTTGATCGCCGCGGCGTTGGCCGATGGCCGATCATACCAAATGCCGATTAGCAGGTACGAGCACAGCCCCACCCCTTCCCAGCCGAAGAACAGCTGCACCAGGTTGTCGGCGCTGACCAGCATCAGCATGAAGAAGGTGAACAGGCTCAAATAGCACATGAACCGCGGCACGCCCGGATCATTGTGCATGTAGCCGATCGAGTAGACGTGGATCACCGAGGACACCGTGGTGACCATGAACAGCATCACTGCCGACAGCGTATCGACCTTGATCGCCCAGCTGACCTCCATGGCGCCGGAATCGATCCAGGTGAAAAGTTCCAAGGTATGCGGGCGGTCGCCGGGCACCACGTCCCAGAACACGAACCCGGCGGACACGGCGGCCAGGATCAGGGCGCCGGACGTCACCCACTGTGCGGCGGCGTCGATGCGGACCCGCGCGTTCTCGTCGGCCGGCGCAGCGAACGCCAGGCAGCCAGCGATGAAGGAGCCGAGCAGCGGTAGGAAGACGGCAAGGAATTCCAGCATCGTCGCCCTAGCCCTTCATCATGTTGATGTCTTCGACGGCGATCGAGCCGCGGTTGCGGAAATACACCACCAGGATGGCAAGCCCGATAGCTGCTTCGGCCGCCGCCACGGTCAGCACGAACATCGCGAACACCTGCCCGACGAGGTCGCCCAGCGCCGCCGAGAACGCTACCAGGTTGATATTGACAGCGAGCAACATCAGCTCCACCGACATCAGGATGACAATGACGTTCTTGCGGTTGAGGAAGATGCCGAAGATCCCGAGCGTGAACAGGACCGCCGCCACCGTCAGGTAATGGGCAAGGCCGATGATGAACATCAAATCCCCTTTCCCGTCGGCACGTTGCGGACCTCTACGCTTTCCTTGGCGCTGCGCGCGATCTGGTCGGCGATGCGCTGCCGGCGCACGCCGGCGCGGCGCCGATGCGTCAGCACGATGGCGCCGATCATCGCCACCAGCAGCACCATGCCGGCCGCCTGGAACAGGTAAATGTAATGCGTGTAAAAAAGCTCGCCGAGCGCATGGGTGTTGGTCACCGTCGCCGGGGCCGGTATCGGCGCGCCACCGGGCTTGCCCGCTTGCGGAGTCAGTGCCCAGCCGCCGATGACGACCAGCAACTCGGCCAGTAGCACCAGCCCGATCATGCCGCCCAGCGGCAGGTACTGCAGGAATCCCTGGCGCAACTCGACGAAATTGATGTCGAGCATCATGACCACAAACATGAACAACACCGCCACCGCGCCGACGTAGACGACGACCAGAATCATCGCCAGGAACTCCGCCCCCATCAGCACAAATAACGCCGCCGAATTGAAGAACGCCAGAATCAGGAACAGCACCGAGTGCACGGGATTCTTGGCGGAGATCACCATCACCGCCGAGGCAACGGCGACGAACGCGAACATGTAGAATGCCAGCGCCTGGATCATCCCGTGGTTGCTCCCCTCGTTTCCCCGTGTCCGCCGATCACCTGTACGGCGCGTCGGCGCGCAGCCGTTCCGCCAACTCGGTTTCCCAGCGGTCGCCGTTGGCGAGCAGCTTGTCCTTGTCGTACAGCAGTTCCTCGCGGGTCTCGGTGGCGAACTCGAAGTTCGGGCCCTCGACGATAGCGTCCACCGGGCATGCCTCCTGGCACAGCCCGCAGTAGATGCACTTCACCATGTCGATGTCGTAGCGTGTGGTACGGCGGCTGCCGTCGTCGCGCGGCTCGGCCTCGATGGTGATCGCCTGCGCCGGACAGATGGCCTCGCACAGCTTGCAGGCGATGCAGCGCTCCTCGCCGTTGGGATAGCGCCTAAGCGCGTGCTCGCCGCGGAAGCGCGGGCTGAGCGGTCCCTTCTCGAACGGATAGTTGATGGTCACCTTGTGGCGAAACATATAGCGGAATGTCAGCGCCAAGCCGCTCAGGAGCTCGGTCAGGAACACCGTTCTCGCGCCGTGGTCGATAAAGCTCATGGTCGCCTTCCTCTCAATCCGTTTCGGCTGCTTGGCCGCTTCAGCCTTTTGGCGCGATGTCGAACGCCACCACCGCGCCGCCGACGATCGCCACCGCCGCCAGCGAGATCGGCAGGAACACCTTCCAGCCGAGCCGCATCAGCTGATCGTAGCGATAGCGCGGAAAAGTCGCCCGCACCCACAAGAACACGAACAGCACGGCCGCCACCTTGAGTGCGAACCACACGGGGCCCGGCACCCAGGTGAACGGCACCACGTCCATCGGCGGCAGCCAACCGCCCAGGAACAGCACCGTCGTCATGCCCGACATCAGGATCATGTTTGCGTACTCGCCGAGGAAGAACAGCGCGAACGTCATCGACGAGTATTCGACGTTGTAGCCGGCCACCAGTTCCGATTCGGCCTCGGGCAGGTCGAACGGGTGGCGGTTGGTCTCCGCCAGCGTCGAGACAAAGAAAATCACTGCCATCGGCAGTAGCGGCACCACGTACCAAACTTCTTTCTGCGCCTTGACGATGGCGGAAAGGTTCAGCGAACCGGAGCACAGCAGCACGGTAATGATGATGAACCCCATCGACACCTCGTAGGACACCATCTGCGCCGCCGAGCGCAACGCGCCGAGGAACGCGTATCGCGAATTCGACGCCCAGCCGGCCATCAGGATGCCGTAGACGCCGAGCGACGAGATCGCGAACAGATAGAGGATGCCGACGTTGATGTTGGCCAGCACCAAGCCGTCGCCGACCGGGATCACCGCCCACGCGACCAGCGCCAGGATGAAAGTTACGCACGGCGCGATGATGAACACGCCACGGTTGGCGCCGGACGGGATCACCGTCTCCTTCATGAACAGCTTGAGGCCGTCGGCGATCGGCTGCAGCAACCCGAACGGCCCGACGACGTTGGGGCCCCGGCGCAAGTGCATGGCGCCGATGACTTTCCGCTCGGCGTAGGTCAGGTAGGCGACGCAGAACAGAAGCGGCGCCACTATGGCGACGATCTTGATGACGATCCACGCCGTCGGCCACAAATATGCGGTCCACAAATCAGCCATCGGTGCCGGTCTTCCCCGTGTCGCCGCCACGGCTCATCGCCGTGCATTCAGCCATGCTCTTCGACGCCCGGCTGATTGGGTCGGTCATGTAGAAATTGTCGATCGGCGAACGGAAAGATGCAGGGTCGATCTCGCCGGCCTTGCCGAATGCGCCCCATTTCGCCGTCGTCACCTCGTCGACCCTAAGGAACGCGTCGCTCGCCTTCAACAGGCGGGCCCGCAACGCATCCACATCATCGTAGGGCAAGGTTTTGTCGAGCACCGCCGACAGCGCGCGGATGATCGTCCAGTCCTCGCGTGCGTCGCCGGGTGGATAGACCGCCAGCCGCGTCCGTTGCGTGCGGCCCTCGGTGCTGACGTAGGTGCCGTTCTTTTCCGTATATGTCGCGCCCGGCAGGATGACGTTGGCGTGGTGCGCGCCCGCGTCGCCGTGGTGTCCCTGGTAGATCACGAACGCGCCTTCTAGGCCGGCCATGTCGATCTCGTCGGCACCCAACAGGTACACCACCTCGATCTGCCGTTCCTTGACACCGGCCAGGATGCCGGCGATGTCGCGGCCGCCCCGTCCCGGCACGAACCCGAGGTCCATGCCACCGACCCGGGCCGCCGCTATATGCAACACGTTGAAGCCGTTCCAGGCGGCTTTTTCGTCGATCATGCCGCTGCTTTCGGCGATCTCGCGTGCTAGCGCCAGTATTGACGCGCCGTCCGGCCGGGCGAGCGCGCCCTGCCCCAGAATCAGCATCGGCTTCTTGGCTTCCTTCAGCGCCTTGGCGAACGGATGGCGGCCGGACGCCACCTGCCGCAAGGCGGTTCCATCGTCGCTGACGTGCCGGTACGGATAGGTCAGGTCGTCCTTCGGTCCGATCACGCCGATGGCGAACCCGCCGGCCAGGAAGCGCTTGCGCAGGCGGGCGTTCAGTACCGGCGCCTCGCGGCGCGGGTTGGTGCCGATCAGCAGGCACGCGTCGGCTTTGTCGATGCCGGCGATGGTGGTGTTGAACAGATATCCCGCCCGGCACGTGGGATCGAGCTTGGCACCGTCCTGGCGGCAATCGGTGTGGGGCGAGCCGAGCGCCGTCATCAGGTCCTTCAGCGCCATCATTGATTCGCAGTCCGCGAGATCGCCGGCGATGGCGGCGATGCGGCCGCCGGCGACGCCTTTCAGCCGCGCCGAGATGGCGTCGAATGCCTCGGCCCAGGAAGCAGATTGCAGCTTGCCATCGCGGCGCACGTAGGGCTGATCCAGGCGTTGCCGCCGAAGCCCGTCGCAAGCGAAGCGGGTCTTGTCGGAGATCCACTCCTCGTTCACGTCCTCGTTCAAACGCGGCAGGATGCGCATCACCTCGGCGCCGCGGGTGTCAACGCGGATGTTGGAGCCGATCGCGTCGAGTACGTCGATCGATTCCGTCTTCTTCAGTTCCCACGACCGCGCCATGAAGGCGTAGGGTTTCGACGTCAACGCGCCGACCGGGCACAGGTCGATCATGTTGCCGGAAAGCTCCGACGTCAGCGCCTTCTCGACGTAGGTGCCGACCTCCATGTTCTCGCCGCGGCCGGTGGCGCCCAGTTCCGGCACCCCGGCGACCTCGGTCGCGAAGCGAATGCAGCGGGTGCAGTGGATACAGCGGGTCATGATCGTCTTGATGAGCGGCCCCATGTATTTA
>JACPJY010000030.1 GCA_016187325.1 Rhodospirillales bacterium
CGATGATCGGGTCCGGGATCGGCACCGCGGCCAGCAACGCCCGAGTGTAAGGGTGAATGGGATTGTCGTAAAGCTCGTCACAATCCGCGAGCTCGACCATTTTCCCTAGATACATGACGGCCACCCGGTGACACAGGTGCCGTACCACACTGAGATCGTGTGAAATAAACAAGTAGGTGAGCCCGAATTCGTCGCGCAGATCCTCCAAAAGGTTAATGACCTGAGCCTGGATAGACACGTCGAGCGCCGAGACCGCCTCGTCGCAGATGATGAATTCGGGGTTGACGGCGAGCGCCCGGGCGATGCCGACCCGTTGCCGCTGGCCGCCGCTCATCTCGTGCGGATAACGGTCCGAGAACTTGGGATCGAGGCCGCACAGCGACAACAGCTCGGCGATGCGCCGGTCGCGCTTGGCGGGATCGGTGATGATCCCATGAACCTTTATCGGCTCGCCGATGATCTCGCCGATCTTCATGCGCGGATTGAGCGAGCTATACGGGTCCTGAAAGATCACCTGGATCTTCTCGCGGATCGGGCTCATTTCCTTTTGCGTCAGCTTGGTCAGGTCCCTGCCCTCGAACAGGATCTGCCCTTCGGTGGCCTTCTCGAGCTGCAGGATGCAGCGGCCGGTGGTCGTCTTGCCGCAGCCGGATTCGCCGACCAAGCCCAAGGTTTCGCCCTTGCGGATGTGAAAACTGATGCCGTCGACCGCCTTGACGTGGGCGACCACGCGCGAGATCAGGACCCCCGAGGTGATCGGGAAATACATCCTCAGGCCCTTGACGTCGACCAGGATCTCGCCGGGCTGCGGCTTGTTCGATTTCGCGGTCCCGGCGGCGAGCGCCGCGCGTGCCGGGCTCATGAGACCTCCTTGATCGCCTGTTTGAGGACCGCCTTTTCCCAGCAGGCGGACAGATGGTTCCCGCCCACCGATTCGAGCGGCGGGAAGGCCTCGTTGCAGCGGTCGACGCGGTAGCGGCAGCGCGGCCGGAATGGGCAGCCGTCGTCGAGCATGGTCAGGTCGGGCGGCTGGCCCTCGACCGGGTCGAGCTTCGCCTGGCGCGGCCGGTCCATGCGCGGCACCGATTTCAGGAGCGCCAGCGTGTAGGGATGCTGCGGCCGGTGGTAGATGTCGGCGGCCGTTCCCTCCTCGATGATCTTGCCGGCGTACATGACGTTGACCCGGTCGGCATAGCGGGCGACGACGCCGAGGTTGTGGGTGATGATGATCAAGGCAACGCCGAGGCGCTTGGTCAGGTCCTTCATCAACTCCAGGATCTGCGCCTGGATGGTGACGTCGAGCGCCGTCGTCGGCTCGTCGGCGATGATCAGCTTCGGCTGGCAGGCGAGCGCCATGGCGATCATCACCCGCTGCCGCATGCCGCCGGAGAAATGATGCGGGTACTGTTTCAGCCGGCGCTCGGGTTCGGCGATGCCGACCATGTCCAGGAGCTCGAGCGCCCGTTTCTTCGCTTCCTCGGGCGAAACCGGGAAGTGCGTGGTCAGGGTCTCGGTCAACTGCTGCTCGATCGACAGCACCGGATTGAGCGACGTCATCGGCTCCTGGAACACCATCGAGATGTCCTTGCCGCGGACGTTGCGGATTTCATCGTCGTCGAGGGTCAGCAAATCCCGGCCGGCGAAGCGGATGTGGCCCTCGACGATCTTGCCCGGCGGCCACGGAATGAGCCGCAGGATGGAGAGCGCGCTGACCGATTTTCCGCAGCCGGATTCGCCCACCAGCGCGACCGTCTCGCCCTCGTCGACCGTGTACGAAATACCGTCCACGGCCCTGACGGTGCCGGCGGATGTGAAGAACTGCGTTTTGAGGTTTTCTATTTCTAAAAGTGTCGCCACTATCCCCCCTGAGTGAAGCCTGATGATTAATTTATTTTAATTTTTCAAAAACCTATGGTTCGACGGTTTCCGTGTCAATTGATAATCCCCGGTCGCGAGACCCCGACGATCCATAATGCCTGGATTTCGTCGATGCCGAAAGCGCTTCCTGAGCGCCGCCAAGACCCCATCGGTAGCCCGGTTTTAATGGCGTCCCGACAGCATAATCTGTTGATCCGAGCCGCGTCGACGCGGATGATAAATGGTGGTTTAAACTATTCCGTCAAGTTAAAAACGCCGCCCACTGCGAATCGCCCGCCGGGACGGTGCCGCGACGGCCGGGACCCCAAGGGGCGGACCCGCCGACAATGGCGACAAACAAAGGAGCTGGACGATGGCCTCCGACCAATACGAGATTGGCCTGAAATTTCGCAAGGAAGTCCTGGGCGAGGAGTACGTGGAGAAATCGCTCGCCAAGGCCGACGACTTCAACCGCGATTTCCAGAAGATGGTCACCGAGTACTGCTGGGGCGGCTCGTGGGGCCG
>JACPJY010000031.1 GCA_016187325.1 Rhodospirillales bacterium
CGCGGCCGAAGCAGTCCCGCGATGATGTGAGGGCGCGTCGCCGGCGGCTGCGTCGGCAGGGGTTACTCGAGGTCTCCGACCATATGTTCGATGCTCTTGCACTCGTGGCAGCATTTTTTTTGGAGGTGGATAGAGTTCGCCGTGGCGCTGCATTTCATGTATTACAACTTCGGCCGTATCCACCAGACGCTTCGGGTATCGCCGGCGATGGAAGCCGGGATCACGGATCACTTGTGGTCTTTGGAGGAAATCGCGGCGCTTCCCGAGGCTTTGGACAGGGAATCGTCAAACTGACCCACTACCCGAAACCGTTGAAAATGGCCCTCGAAAATCGCCGGAACCTGCGGGAATTCGCGGTTTTTCGACCAAAAAAAGCGCTTGAAACAGCCTTGTTTTCAAAAGGTTAAAGAAAGCGGCGCAAAAACGGGTATTTTCTTGTTGCGAAATTAACCCATTAGGCGTAATTTATCCGACAATACCTGAAATAGTATATTCTAGGTATGACGTGTAGGTAGCAGAATGCTGAATGACAGTTCAACCAGCGCCGTATCGGCGGCCCCGACAAACGTCGGCCTCACTGCCTTCCAAGTAGCGGTTGTGCAGGCGAAAGTGTTTAAGAAGACACTCGCCGAGGTGAGCGACCGCGCGGACGCAACGGCCAGGGTACTCGAGCGCAAAGCCGAAGAGCAGCGGCAAGCGGTGCGCGAGAACTTGGCCAAGCAACGCGGTGGCATCGACGTCGTCGTTGACGGTAGCGAGCCTGCGAAGAAGGACGCGAAGCAGGACGTCAACGCCCCGTCGCCGGGCGGCGAGGTCAATATCAAGGTATAGGACGACCGGCATAGCGGTCCCGATCGCGGGACCAACGCGGTGACGCCCGTGGAGAGGCGTTTTTTTGTTTTTCGGATGCCGCCGTCCGCGGCTCAAAACCAGTATTTTCAAACACTTTCCGCTGACGCGGCGGGCGAGCGGATCGTTACGCGCGCCGCCGCCGGCGGTTGCCCCGCCCCGGCCGCCGGGGTATCACCGGCCGATGTTCTTCACGCTCTCCAAGGTCCTGTGGTTCGTCGCCGACCCGGGCAACCTGCTGTTGACCGCGCTGGTGGTCGGGGTGGCGCTGCTCGCCACCCGCTGGCGGCGGGGTGGCCAACGGTTGCTCGCCGTCGTCGCCCTTGCTGCCGTGTTCGTCGCCGTGGTGCCGGCCGGATCCTGGCTGATCGGCATTCTCGAGGATCGCTTCCCGGCGATCGACGAGCCACCGGCGCATGTCGACGGGGTGGTCGTCCTCGGCGGCGTCGTCGAGCCGGCGCTGAGCGCCGCCCGTGGCCGGGCCGCCGTCGGCGGCGCCGTCGAGCGGCTGTTCGCCATGGCGGCACTGTCCAAGCGCTACCCGCAAGCGAAGCTGATCTTCTCGGGCGGGTCGGGCTCGCTGATCCACCAGGACAAGAAGGAGGCCCGCCTGATCGCGCCGTTGCTCAGCGAGCTCGGCGTCGATCCGGCCCGCGTCATCCTCGAGGATGCGTCACGCAACACCGCCGAGAACGCCGAGCTCAGCCGCCGCCTGGCACAACCGAAAGGCGGCGAGACGTGGCTGCTGGTGACGTCGGCGTTCCACATGCCGCGCGCCGTCGGTTGCTTCCGCCGGGCGGGGTGGAACGTGGTTCCCTATCCGGTCGATCATCTGACGGCGGGCGAATCGGCGCCCCCGATCCAGTTCGACTTCGGCTCCGGGCTGAATGCGCTGCGCGCCGCCGTGCACGAATACCTGGGACTGTTTTTCTATTGGCTCGACGGCAAGACCGACGCCTTGTTCCCGGCCCCGGACTGATCCGGATTGCGGCGCCGTCGCCGCTATGGCAGAAAAACCCCGCGATCCCCGGCGCCGCCGGGAACGATGAAACGCCCCCTGATACGGATGCTGCCGCCATGCCTCTACGGCTCCTGATCGTCGCCGCCTGCCTCGCCGTCGCCGCCATCCGCCCGCTCGCCGCAGCGGAGGCGGTGCCGTTCGGCGAGTGGCTGCAAGGCGTGCGCACGGAAGCCCGCGCCGCCGGCATATCAGAGGCGTTCCTGGATACCGCGCTCGCTGGCGTGCGACCGATCGCGCGCGTCATCGAGCTCGACCGCCGGCAACCCGAGTTCACGCTGACGTTCTGGAAGTACCTCGACAGGAACGTCAGCGACGCGCGCATCCAAAAGGGCAGGGCGATGCTGGCGCGGCACCGGGAACTCCTTGAAAAAATCGGCGAGCGCTACGGCGTGCAGCCACGGTTCATCGTTGCGCTGTGGGGGCTCGAAACCAACTACGGCGAACACTTCGGCGCCTTCCCGATCGTCGCCGCGTTGGCGACGCTGGCGCACGATCCGAGGCGCAGCCGCTTCTTCCGCCAACAATTGCTGGCGGCGCTGACCATCATGCACCGCGGCGACGTGCCGGTGACGACGACCGGGTCGTGGGCCGGCGCGATGGGGAATTTCCAGTTCATACCGACGACTTACAGGGACTTCGCCGTGGACGCCGACGGCGACGGCCGGCGCGACATGTGGCACAGTTTTCCCGACATGTTCGGCTCGGCCGCCAACTATCTCGCCCGCTCCGGCTGGCGCCGCGGCTGGAGCTGGGGGCGCGAGGTGCGCCTGCCGAAAGGCTTCAGCCTCAAGCACGCCGGTCTCGAGGCGCAAAAGCCGATTGCCGAATGGAAGCGCCTCGGCGTCACCCGCATCGACGGCGGCACGTTGCCGGACGAGCCCACGGACGCCTCGATCGTGTTGCCGTCCGGATACGACGGGCCGGCGTTCCTGATCTACAGGAACTACCGCGCCATCCTGACCTGGAACCGGTCGCTGCTGTACGCGGTGGCGGTCGGCCATCTTGCCGACCGGCTGGTCGGCGGCGGACCGCTGCAGAGTCCTCGGCCACCGGAGGAGGTGCCGCTGTCGCGCGCCGACGTCCAGGATCTGCAGCGGCTGTTGGCGGCAAAGGGCCTCTACAGCGGCGGTGACGACGGGGTCGTCGGGCCGGAAACGCGCAACGCCATCAAGGCCTACCAGCGCCAGGTGCATCTGCCACCGGACGGCTTCCCGACGCCGGGGCTCCTCGAACGGCTGCGCGGCACCCCCGGCGGCTGACGCCGGCCGGCCGAAAGCGGCGCCGCCGGGTCGGATACTACCAGATGACGCGAATTGCCTTTGCCGGCGATACCATATATTGATATCGCTAATAATCGAATGCCAGGCGGGGTCGAGATGGGGAAGTCGCGGACCGGGATGCGCTGGATATTCCTGGTTGCCGTCGCGCTCGCGGTTTCGGCCTGCGCGGAGACCGAGTTTCTTGTCCATTCGGCGAAACGGATGGGCGGCGTCTTCGAGCCGCCGCAAGAGCCGATCTACAAGGTCGGCGAGCCGTATCAGATCCAGGGCACCTGGTACTATCCAGCCGAGGACTACCAGTACGACGAGACCGGAATCGCGTCGTGGTACGGCGCCCAGTTCCACGGCCGCCGTACCGCCAACGGCGAACCCTACGACATGAACGCGTTGACGGCGGCGCATCGCACGCTGCCGATGCCGAGCTACGTGCGCGCCACCCATCTCGAGAACGGCCGCAGCCTGATCCTGAAGGTCAATGACCGCCGGCCGTTCGCACGCGGGCGGATCATCGATATCTCGCGGCGCGGTTCGCAGCTGCTCGGCTTCCACGACACAGGCACCGCAAGGGTGCGGGTGCAGATCATGGCCGACCAGAGCCGCGCCATCGCGGCGCGGCTGCAGTCTAAGACGCAGCTGGCCGAAGCCAGCACGCCGATCACCGTCGACCGCCTGCCGAAGCCCGACGTTAAGACCGAGGCCCTGGCGCCGCCGCCGGGCGGCGCCAGGGCGCCCGTCGTCCGCCCGGCGCCGGCCCCGCAGCCGGTGGCGGCGCCGCCAGAGCGCAAAACCGCCGCCAAGCGCAACGACAACGAGGTCCTCTCCGACAAGGTGACGGTAACGCCGGTCAAGAAGACCAACCTGTTCGTGCAAGCCGGCGCGTTCACCCAGTTCGAGAACGCCAACCGCGTGCGCGCCAAACTGTCACCGATCGGGCCGGTGACGGTGAAGCAGGCGCTGGTCAACGGCAAGGATTTCTACCGCGTCCGCGTCGGCCCGCTGCAGTCCGTCAACGACGCCGACCGCACGCTCGACGCGGTGTCGCGGGCCGGCTACCCGGACGCCCGCATCGTCGTCGATTAAGGGTCGGGCTTGAGGCGGCCTGCGCCTTGCCGTCGCCACAATCGGATGCTACCAACGGACGGCACGCCCGCCACCGACTCGAGCCATCCGGACCGATCCATGCCGGCCAAACACGCCCATCACCATCGCCACCGTAACTTATTGACGGGCCTCGCATTTTTGCTTGCATGGCTGCTCGCCGCGCCGCCCGCCGCCGCGATCGAGACGATCGCCAAGCAGGCCATCCTGGTCGAGGTGACGACCGGCGAGGTGCTGTTCGAGAAGAACGCCGACCAGCTTATGGCGCCGGCCTCGATGAGCAAGATGATGACCGCCTACATGGTGTTCGAGCGCCTGAAAAACGGCGGCCTGTCGCTGGACGACACCTTCCCGGTCAGCGAGGACGCGTGGCGCCGCGGCGGTGCCAAGAGCGGCGGCTCGACGATGTTCCTGGAGCCGGGGAAGCGGATCCGCGTCGAGGACCTGATCCGCGGCATCGTCGTGCAGTCGGGCAACGACGCCTGCATCGTCGTCGCCGAGGCGCTGGCCTCGAGCGAGAAGGCGTTCGCCGAGGAGATGACCAAGAAGGGCAGGGAACTCGGCCTCAAGAACACCGTGTTCAAGAACGCCAGCGGCTGGCCCGACCCGGAGGAGGTGACGACGGCGCGTGACCTGGCGCTCCTGGCAGAGCGGACGATCGAGAAGTTCCCCGACTACTACCACTACTACGCGGAGAAAGAATTCACCTACAACGGCATCCGCCAGATCAACCGCAACCCGTTGCTTTACAAGGACATGGCCGCCGATGGCCTGAAGACCGGCCATACCGAGGCCTCCGGATACGGGCTGACGGCGTCCGCCGTGCGCGACGGCCGCCGTCTGATCCTGGTGGTCAACGGCCTCGATTCGAAGAAGGACCGCGCCCGCGAGCCCGAGCGCCTGATGGCGTGGGGATTCCGCGAGTTCAACAATTACCGGCTGTTCAGCGCCGGCGACGAAGTCACCAAGGCCGACGTGTGGCTGGGCGAGGAGAAAAAGGTGTCGCTGGTGATCGAGAAGCAATTGCTGATCACGATGCCGCGCAACGCCCGGCCGGAGATGAAGGTGACGGTGCACTTCGACAATCCGGTTCCGGCGCCGATCGCCAACGGCGCCGTCGTCGCCAGGCTGGTGGTCACGACGCCCGGCCGGGCCTCGGTCGAGGTGCCGCTGAAGGCTGGCGCCGAGGTCAAGCGGCTGGGCCTGTTCGGCAGGCTCGGCGCTGCCTTCAAGGCCATCCTCTGGGGCCAATCCGGGTGACGCGGCCTAAGCGGGCCAAGGCGGCCGGCAAGTTCATCACCCTCGAGGGCGGCGAGGGCGCCGGCAAGACCACGCAAATCAAGTTGCTGGCGAACGCGTTGCGTGCCGCCGGCGTCGCGGCGGTCGTCACTCGCGAGCCGGGCGGCGCGCCGAAGGCCGAGAGCATCCGCGCGCTGCTGGTCGAGGGTGCGGTCGACCGCTGGCAGCCGATGAGCGAGGCGCTGCTCAACTACGCGGCCCGGCTCGAGCACGTCGAGACCACCATCAAGCCGGCGCTCGCCGATGGGCGCTGGGTGCTGTCGGACCGCTTCGCCGATTCCACCGTCGCC
>JACPJY010000286.1 GCA_016187325.1 Rhodospirillales bacterium
CCCCGTGGCAGGGCGCGCAAAGTTCCGCCTTGGCGCTTCCCTTGGTCGCTTCCGCGGCATTCGCCTGGCCAACCGACGCCATCAACAGCGCCGCCGCGATCGGCAAGATCGGGGTGAAACCCGGCTTCACGGCATCCGTCTCATGGCGCCCCACTATAGAAGCCGCCGCCGGCGTCCGGCAACCGCGCCCGGTGAGGGTGTCGGCCCACCGGCGCCGGGCTCTATGACCTTGTCCGGGCGGACCCCGGCGGATAAAAAGGCGGGACATGGCCGAGGAAGCCCGAGCGCCGATCATGGTCGAACTCGCCGACGAGAGCGCGACGGCGGCGCTGGCGGCAAAACTGGCCGCCGCCGCCCGGCCGGGGGACGTGTTCGCGCTCAAGGGCGCGCTCGGCAGCGGCAAGACGGTGTTCGCCCGCGCATTCATCAACGCCCGAGCCGCGGCCCCCGAGGAGGTGCCGTCGCCGACCTTCACCCTGGTGCAGGCCTATGCGTTTCCTGACCCGCTCTCCGGTTCCGACGGCGCGGTGCCGGTCTATCACTTCGATTTGTTCCGCATCACCGATGCCGCCGAGACCCGTGAGCTCGGCATGGAAGATGCGTTCGCCGACGGCATCTCGCTGATCGAATGGCCGGAGAAGTTGAATGGGCGGCTCCCCGACGACCGCCTGGAGATCATCCTCGACCAGGGTCCGACGCCGGATTCACGGCGCGCGCGGCTGGTCGGCCACGGCTCGTGGCGGCGGCGCCTCGACGCCATCGCCGGGAATAAGCGCCGTGGCTGAGCGCGAACAGGCCGTCGCAGCATTCCTGGCCACCCACGGCTGGGGCAAGGCGAAGCGCGACGCGCTCGCCGGCGACGCGTCGTTCCGCCGCTACCAGCGCCTGACCGACGGCCGCCGCCGGGCGGTGCTGATGGACGCGCCGCCGGCGAAGGAGGACGTGCGGCCGTTCGTCAAAGTCGCACGGCATCTGAAGGCGCTCGGCTTCAGCGCGCCCGACGTGCTGGCCGAGGACGCCACCGCCGGCCTGCTGATCCTCGAGGATCTTGGCGACGACACTTATTCTAAGGCTCTCGACGCGGTGATATCGGAACGGCGCCAAGCGATCGAGGCCGAGCTCTACGGGCTCTCCGTCGATGTGCTGATCGGGCTGCACAAGCTGCCGCCCGAGCGCGCCGTGCCCAAGGGCCTTCCGTCCTACGGCAACGGCCGGCTGCTCGACGAGGCGTTCCTGCTGCCGCAGTGGTATCTGCCGGCGATCACCGGCGATCACGCCAGCGAGGCGCAGCGCAAGGCCTACGGCGCGGCGTGGCTGGAGGTGTTTCCGGTGGTCCACGCGCAGCCGAAGACGCTGGTGCTTCGCGACTACCATGTCGATAACCTGATGCGCGTGGAGGGGCGCGCCGGCGTTGCCGCCTGCGGGCTCCTGGATTTCCAGGACGCGGTCTCGGGGCCAAGGGCCTACGATTTGATGTCGCTGTTGGAGGATGCGCGGCGCGACGTTGCGCCGGAATTGGCCGAAACGATGATGGCGCGTTACTGCGCCGCCTTTCCGGACCTCGACCGCCGCGGTTTCGAAGCGTCGTTCCGCGTCCTGGCGGCGCAGCGTCACGCCAAGGTGATCGGCATCTTCACCCGGCTTTGCCTGCGCGACCACAAGCCCACCTATCTGGTCCACATCCCGAGGGTATGGCGGCTGCTGGAACGGGCACTTGCCGACCCGGCGCTAGCGCCCGTCGCCGCCTGGTTCGCGACGTATTTGCCCGCCGAAAAGCGACAAGTGCCGCCGTGCCCGGCGGCGGTGGCATGAGCGCCGAGAAACCTTGCCGCCCGACATGGGCGATGGTCCTCGCCGCCGGGCTCGGCGCCCGCATGCGGCCGCTCACCGATACGGTGCCGAAGCCGCTGATCGAGGTCGACGGCCGGCCGCTGATCGACCACGCCCTCGACCGGCTTCAGACCGCCGGTGTTGTCGAGGTGGTCGTCAACGTCCACCACCTCGCCGACAAGATCGAGGCGCATCTGAAGGCGCGGAAGAAGCCGAAGATCATTCTGTCGCCGGAACCGGAGCGGCTGGAGACCGGTGGCGGCGTCGCGAAGGCGCTGCCGGTGCTGGGCAAACAGCCGTTCTATGTCGTCAACGCGGATGCCTTCTGGCTCAATGGCCCGCTCGACACGCTCGGCCGCATGGCGGCGATGTGGGACGAAGCACGCATGGACGGGCTGTTACTGCTGCATTCGACCGTCGACGCCTACGGCTATCGCGGCGTCGGCGACTTCTGGGCCGACGAGGAAGGGTTGCTCGCCCGCCGCCCCGAGTCCGAGGTGTCGCCGTGGCTGTTCACCGGCATCCAGATTCTGCACCCGCAGCTGTTCGACGACGCGCCGAAGGGCGCGTTCTCGCTCAACGTGCTTTATGACCGGGCAATCAAGGCAAAACGGCTCTACGGCATCATCCACGACGGCGAATGGTTCCACGTCGGCACCAGGGCTGGCCTCGAGGCCGCGGAGCGTTTCATGCATATCCGCTTCGCCGGCGTCAAGCACCGCTGAGGCCCGGGCGATGAACCCCGCCGCCGGCAATCATGAGCCTAAACGATCGGCGCCCACCGACTCGGCAAAGGTGTTCACCATCGCCGCCGGGCTGCCGTTTACTGACGCGCTCGCGGCCGGCATTCTCGAACGCGTCGCGCGTGACCCGTTGCGGCTGGCTAAAGTGACGGTACTGGTGCCGACGCGGCGCGCCCGTCGCAGCCTCGCCGACGCGTTTCTCAGGCAGGGCGGCGGCCGGGTTCTGCTGCTGCCGCGGATGATGGCGCTCGGCGATCTCGACGAGGACGAGATCCTGTTAACCGGTGGTTTCACCCCCGACGATGGCGGCCTCGACGCCGTCGCCGGCGATCTGGCGCTGCCGCCGGCGCTCGGCGGGCTGAGGCGGCAGTTGATGCTGGCTCGCCTGGTGCGGGGCATGGACGAAAAAACCAGCCCCGACCAGGCAGCCAACCTGGCGCTCGAGCTCGCCAGGCTGCTCGACCAGGTGGCGACCGAGCGGCTTTCCTTCGACGGCCTCGAAAGACTCGTGCCAGAGGATTTCGCCGCCCACTGGCAGCGGACGTTGACGTTCCTGAAGGTGCTGACAGAGGAATGGCCAAAGGTACTGGCCGACGAAGACGCACTCGACGCCGCCGAACGCCGCAACCGGCTGCTCGACGCCCAGGCGCGACAGTGGACGGCGGAGCCGCCCGCCGATCCGGTGATCGCCGCCGGCTCGACCGGCTCGATCCCGGCGACCGCGAATCTGCTTTCGGTAGTCGCTCGCCTGTCGGCGGGCGCGGTGGTGCTGCCGGGCCTCGACAAGGACGCATCGCCGGAGGTGTGGAAGATGCTGGCGCCGCATCATCCGCAATTCGGCATGGCGCGGCTGCTCGATCATCTCGGCGTCGGCCGCGATGACGTACAAGCGTGGCCGGCGCCCGGGTTCGACAAACCGCCATCGCCGCGGGCGCGTTTCGTCAACGCGGCGCTGACACCCGCCGATGCCACGCCGCCGACATTGAGTCGCCAACAACTGGAACAGGCGCTCGCCGGCGTCGCCGTGGTCGAATGCCCGGGCGCCGGCGAGGAAGCAGCGGTGGTCGCGCTGGTCATGCGTCGCGCCCTCGAAACGCCGGGCAAGACCGCGGCGTTGGTGACGCCGGACCGCGGCCTCGCCCGCAGGGTCGCCGCCGAGCTCGAGCGCTGGCACGTCGCCGTCGACGATTCCGCTGGCCAGCCGTTGGCGCGCACGCCGCCCGGCGCGTTCCTCGCCCTGACGGCGCGCATGGTTGCCGAGCGCCTAGCGCCGGTGCCGCTGCTCGCCGTGCTGAAGCATCCGCTGGCCGGGTGCGGCATGGAACCGGCAAGGTTGCGAACACAAGTGCGGGCGCTGGAGATCAGGGCGCTGCGCGGGCCGCGCCCGGCCGAAGGCATCAAGGGACTGCGCAACGCGTTGAAGGCCAACCGCGAATTCCACGGCAACGAGCCGAAGGCGGCGCGCGACCTCGACGCCTTCCTCAAGCGGCTCGACAAAATCGTACGGCCACTCGCGGCGGCGATGTCCGGCAAGCCTCGCCCGTTCGTCGCGGTGCTGAGGGCGCACGTGGCCGCGGCCGAAGCGCTCGCCGCCACCGCCGACCAGGACGGGCCGGCGCGGCTGTGGGAAAAGGAGGCCGGCGAGGCGGCCGCCAATTTCGTCGCCGAGATCAACGACGCCGGCCGCGACTTCGGTGCCGTCACCGCCGCCGATTACCCGGCGCTGCTGGAAACCCTGATGGCGGGTCGCGCCGTGCGTCCCCGTTACGCCCGCCATCCCCGGCTGCACATCTGGGGGCTGCTAGAAGCGCGCTTGCAGCAGGCCGACGTGATGATCTTGGGCGGCCTCAACGAGGGCACGTGGCCGGCGGAGGCCAAGGCCAGCCCGTGGATGAGCCGGCCGATGCTGAAGGACTTTGGTCTGCCGCCGCCGGAGCGTCGCATCGGCCTCGCCGCCCACGACTTCGCGCAGGCGTTCGCGGCGCCCGACGTGGTGTTGACGCGGGCGACGCGGGTCGAGGGCACGCCGCAGGTGCCGTCGCGGTGGCTGCTCAGGCTCGAAAACCTTTTCGCGCGCGCCGGCCTCGAAGACGCGATGGCGGCCAAGGAGCCGTGGCTGGAGTGGCTCGCCGGCCTCGACAAGCCGAAAGAACCCATCGCCATCGCCGAGCCCAGCCCGGCACCACCGCTCGCGGCCCGGCCGCGCCGGCTCCCGGTGACCGAGATCGAGACTTGGCTGCGCGACCCTTATGCGCTTTACGCCCGGCGCGTGCTGAAGCTGAAGCCGCTCGACCCGATCGACGCCGAACCGGGCGCCGCCGAGCGCGGCATCATCGTCCATGACGCGCTGGAACGCTTCATCGCCGTCCACCGGGGCGCGCTTCCCGACGACGCGCTCAGCCGGCTGATCGCACTCGGCCGGCAGGTGTTCGATGAGCGGCTGGCGTATCCCGGCGTGCGCGCTTTCTGGTGGCCGCGTTTCGAGCGTGTCGCCCGCTGGTTCGTCGAAGAGGAACGCCGTCGCCGCGCTGAGGGCTTCTCGCCAATAGCCGTCGAGGTGACGGGCGAGATGGAAATCCCCGGCAAAGCGGGGCCGTTCGTGCTGACCGCGCGCGCCGACCGCATCGACCGCCGCGCCGACATCGGCCTGGTCGTCATCGACTACAAGACGGGCCAGACGCCTTCGTTGAACCAGATGCGCTCGGGGCTGGCGCCGCAGCTGCCGTTGGAGGCGGCGATCGCCGAGCATGGCGGCTTCGTCGGTGTCGACGCCGGCGAGGTGGCACAGCTAGTTTACTTCAAGCTGTCCGGAGGCCGCGACCCCGGCAAGCGCTCGGTGCTCGAGGAGGACGTGGCCCGGGTCAGCGCCGACGCGGTCAAAGACCTGACGGCGCTGGTGCGCCGCTTCGACGACCCGAAGCAGCCCTATCTCTCCAAGCGGAGGCCGATGCGGGAGAACGTCCCCGGCGACTACGACCACCTGGCGCGGTTCCGCGAATGGCGGGGCGGCGGGGACGGCGACGAATGAGCCGCAAGCCGAAAACACCTGAGGACGCGGGCCGCACCGGTGCCCACACGGCCGCCCAGGTGGTGGCCGCCGACCCGACGCAGTCGGTGTGGGTGTCGGCCAACGCCGGCACCGGCAAGACGCACGTGCTGATCGAGCGCATTCTCAGGCTGCTGCTGGCCGGCACGCCGCCGAGGCGGATCCTCGCCCTCACCTTCACCAAGGCCGCTGCCGCCGAGGTCGCCAACCGCTTGAGCGGCCGCCTCGGCGACTGGGCGGCGATAAGCGACAGTGCGCTCGTCGAGGAACTGCGCAAGCTTTTCAACCGGCCGCCGACCGTCGAGGAGCTGGCGACGGCGCCGAGGCTGTTCGCGCGCACCTTGGAGGCGCCGGAAGGCCTCGGCGTCCGCACCATTCACTCGTTCGCCGAGTCCCTGCTCGGCCGCTTCCCGATCGAGGCGCAGGTGGCGCCGCACTTCGCCGTCATCGACGAGCGCCGCGCCGCCGAGATGCGAAGCGAGGCGCAAGGCCGCATCCTCGCCGCCGCCGCTTCCGGCGAGACGGCGATCGGCGACGCCATGGCCCGTCTGGCCGGCCTGGTCGCGGCCGAGGATTTCCACCAGCTGATGGCCGACCTCGACAAGCAGCGCGGGCGGTTGCGCCGGGCGCTCGCGGCGGCAGGGGGTCTTGACGGCCTGCTCGCCCGGCTGCGACGCGCGCAAGGTGTCGCCGCCGGCGATACCCGGGCAACGGTGATCGCCACGGCGGCCTGTGATGGCGCCTTCGATGAGGCCGAGCTCTGGCGCGCCGCCAAGGCCCTCGACAAAGGCTCCACCGGCGACCGGGAGCGCGCCGAGGCGATTCGCCGTTGGCTGAAGCTCGACGCTACCCGCCGCGCCGAGACGTTCATTGACGATTATGCGACGATTTTTGTGACCCGAAAATGGGAGCCGGTCGCGGAGAAAACCCTTGTTACCAAGAAGGCGAAGGAGGCGGACCCAGAGGCCGCCGGCATTCTGCTCGATGAACGGGTTCGCGTGGCGGCGGCGATGGCGAAGCTGAAGTCGGTCGCCATCGCCGAGGCGACGGCGGCGTTGCTGACCGTCGGCGAGGCGATGGTCGCGGCTTACGAGGAGATCAAGCGCGCCTGTGCGCTCCGCGACTATGACGACCTGATCGCCGACGCCGGCCGCCTGCTGGCCACGGACGACGGCGTGAGTTGGGTACACTACAAGCTCGACGGCGGCATCGACCACGTTCTTGTCGACGAGGCGCAGGACACCAGTCCGGACCAGTGGCGCGTGGTCGAGCGACTGGCCGGCGACTTCTTCTCCGGCCGCGGCGCCCGCGACGACGACCGGCCGAGCCCGCGCACCGTATTCGCGGTCGGTGACGAGAAGCAGTCGATCTTCAGCTTCCAGGGCGCCGACCCGGCGGTGTTCGGCCGCCTGCGCGACCATTTCCGCAAACGGTTGGTCGGTATCGGCGGCCGGCTCCAGGAAGTCGAGCTCGAGCGCTCGCATCGCTCGGCGTCGGCGGTGCTTAAGGTGGTAGACAAGGTGTTCGAGAACCCTGCCGCCCGCGACGGATTGTCGTTCGACGCGCGCCCGATCCTCCATCACACCGAGCGCGCCGGCCAGGCCGGCCTAGTCGAGCTGTGGCCGACCCTGAAGCCGGACGACGAGCCGGAGACCCGGCCATGGGACTGGCCGTTCGACAAGCCGTCACCGGAAAGCCCGCGGGTGCGCCTCGCCGACCAGATCGCCGACACCATCAAGGGCTGGCTCGATCGCGGCGAGATCCTGGAATCGGCGGTGCGCCCGATCGAGCCCGGCGATATCATGATTTTGGTGCGCAGCCGCGGCACCTTCGCCGACCAGATGGTGAAGGCGCTGGAGCGCCGGGGCGTTCCCGTCGCCGGCCGCGACCGGCTGAAGCTGCTCGACCACATCGCGGTCATGGACTTGGTGGCCGCCGGCCGCTTCGCGCTGCTCCCCGACGACGACCTCAACACCGCGACGGTGCTGAAGGGCCCGTTCTGCGGCTTCGACGACGACGATCTGTTCGACCTCGCCCACGGGCGTTCGGGCCGGCTATGGGAGGCACTGAAGGCAAGGGTCGGCGAGCAGCGTCTCTTCGCGGCCGCCGAGGCGACCCTCGCCGCGTGGCTCAAGCGCGCCGATCTCGTGCCGCCGTTCGAGTTCTATTCGCGGCTGCTTGGGCCGGACGGCGGTCGCAAATGCCTTATCGCCCGCCTCGGCGCCGAGGTTGCCGAGCCGGTCGAGGGCTTCCTCGCCCAGGCGCTCGACTTCGAGCGCGACCACGAGCCGTCTCTGCAGGCGTTCCTGCACTGGCTCGAGCTCGGCAACACCGAGATCAAGCGCGAGATGGAGCGCGGCCGCGACGAGGTGCGGGTGCTGACCGTGCACGGCGCCAAAGGCTTGGAAGCCGGCATCGTGTTCCTGCCCGACACCTGCTCGCTGCCCGACGCGCGGCTCGATCCGCATATCCACTGGCGCCACGGCGGCGAGGACAACGATGCGTTCGTGCTGTGGCGGCCGGCCAAGGACGACGAGGACGCAATCGCCGCAGCACTGCACGCAACCGCCCGCGCCGACATCGAGCGCGAGTACCGTCGGCTGCTCTACGTCGCCATGACCCGCGCCCGCGACCGGCTTTACATATGCGGCTTCGAGAATAAGCGCGGCCGCGACGACGGCTGCTGGTATGACCTGATCGAACCGGCGGTGCGCGCGCTTGGCGCCGAGACCACGCTCGCTTCGAGCGAGACGGTGGTGCGCGTCGCGGATGCACAGACCGCGCTGCCCGACGGCATGGTGGCGCCTACCGTCAAAGCCGGAGTCGAGGCGCCGCCGACTTGGGCGCTCGCCGATCCGACGCCGGAACCCGAGCCGGCGCGGCCGCTGACGCCGTCGCGGCCGATCGAGGACGAGCCGGCGGTATCGTCGCCACTCGGCCGCGACGACGGTGCGCGCTTCAAGCGCGGGTTGATCGTGCACCGGCTGTTGCAGAGTCTTCCCAATCTGGCCCCCGACAGGCGCGAGGCGGCGGCGCGCGTCTTCGCGTCCCGGCCGGCGCTGGCGTTGGCCAAGGAAGCGCAGGACGAGATCGTCACCGAGACGCTGGCCGTGCTTTCCGATCCCGCATTCGCGCACCTGTTCCGGCCCGGCAGCCTGGCCGAAGTACCGATCGCCGGTTTGGTCGGCGACGGCGCCGGAGCGCGCGCGATTTCGGGACAGGTCGACCGGCTGGTGGTTACGGACAAGACGGTTACCGTCGTCGATTTCAAGACCAACCGGCCGCCGCCGGAAAAGGAAGACGACATCGCGCCCGCATACCTGCGGCAGATGGCGGCTTATCGCTGGGCGCTCGCGAAAATCTATCCGGGACGGGTCGTCGAGGCGGTGCTGTTGTGGACGGCCGGGCCGCGGCTGATGCCCCTGAGCGC
>JACPJY010000032.1 GCA_016187325.1 Rhodospirillales bacterium
AGGCCGCCGCCGCGAACACCATCCACAGCGCCCCCTTGACCGGCGCCACCATCCAGCGGCGAAACCCGTCGCCGAGGCCGCGAATGGGCATCGTCGGCGGTCCCGGTCTTTCCGGTCACGCCGCCCTTTCCTCGCCGGCCCGGGCCGACTCGGCGATCTGCTGCGCGTTGACCCGCGCCGACTCGGTCCGTTGTCCGAGCGGGATCGTCAGGTCGTGGAACGACGGATCGTCGACGCGTTCTTCGTAGTAGCGCCGGGGCGCCACCAGCAGCATGTACTCGCGCCCCTCCCGCCAGACGCCGAGCTCGGCCGAGGGATAGCCGTAAACGTCGTAGGCATAGCCGCGCACCACGGGCCGCTCGGCGATCCCCATCAGCCAGCTCCATTTCCAGTGGGCGAACACCCAGAGATGGAGGAGCCGCATCATCGCCCTGACGACGACCGAGCTTTCCCCTCCATGCACGAATACCGCGCCGGTCAGACCCACATGGCAGTCGCCGATCTTTTTTGCCGACGGCGCCGTCACGATGCAGGTTTCGCCCGGGCGGGACATGCCGCGGACGTCGGCGTAGAACAGGCGCAGCGACTGCATGTCCAGCGCCAGACTCTCGCCGATCCATAGCAGTCGCGTGGCCGCGCAGGCAACCTGCCGGTTGTCGCGCTGCAGCGACAGCACGACGGTATCCTTGGCGCCGTGACCGATTTGCAGGGCCGGATTGAAGGGCTGAAACAGCCGCATCCGTTCGGCGTTTCCCGATTGGATCTCGGCGACGCAACCCAGATCGTGACTGATCATCGGCACAAGCCCGACCTCCTCCAGTGCGCGAACAAGCGTGGGGACGACGATGCCCGCGACCCTTTGACGACGGCAGGGCGTTATCTGGCCGGCATCGAAGGCATCCAGGTAATGCTTGAACATCAGACTTGCGCTCCTGTTTCCAACAAATGGGTCGATGTGACGACCAGATTGGGCCCTTGGGGAAATGCCACCCGTTCGTAATGGCGCTTCCGCCCCGAGATCTCGATGTTGAGCCGATAAAAGGTCGGACCCTCGCTGACGGCCTGCAGGACGTGACAGTGGATGAGGGCGGCGTAATTGCGATCCGACCGATCGAGGACATTGCGGCCGACGAAGTCCTTGGTCGGCAAACCGAGCGTTGGCCCGATCCATAGCGAGGTCACGTCGCCGCCGTCGATCGCGAACAGCGATGAGGTGTCCATGAGGCTGAGGCCGACAATCGCCTTCAGCGGCTCGGCGCCCTGCCTGACCGAGCCGACCACCGTGGCCAGCCCGGGAAATTGGATCCCTTCCACGGAGAGTCTCTCGACCGTCCAGTCGCGTTCCGCGATTCGATCAAGCGACGTGGCGACGCTGGCGCGGCCGAGAATCCTGGAGGCGTCCAAAATGCCAGCCGGCGAAAGATGCTCCCACTCGCCGTCGCGCCATACCGCGATTTCGATGTCCGTCGCATATTGCCCGGCCGAGAGAAGCCAGTCGCGCGCCCGCGTTGCCGCCTTTGGATCGGCCACCAACAAGGCATAGCGCAATCGGATACGGCCATCGGAGCGGACCAGGCACTCGATCCAACCGAGATTGCGGATCGCGTAGGAGGCGAGGTCGTCCGGCTCGGCCGAAACCTTCAGGGCATCCTGCACGAACCGGGCGTGGCCGGTCGGCGCCTCATGCACGGCGCCGCCGTCCGTGAACCACAGGCAAAGGTCGGCCGGGAACGGGGCAGAGCCCCGCGGTCGAGGGGCGGCGGCTTGACCGTAAAGCTCGCCGAGGAAGGCGTAATCCTCGTGGGCCATGAAAACCGCATTCACGGCGGCGACGGCCACGCCGTCCATCGTCACCCGGCCGTGAAGCCAGTTCATCACCGAATCCGGGTGCACGCCGACCGACTTGGCGAGCATCTTCCCGGTAAGGCCGGTGTTCAGGCGACGGCGCAAGGCCGCGCCCTGACGCTCCCTGAATCCGTCCCGGTCGGTGCCGAAAGTGTTCCGTTTTGATCCCGAAGAGTTTCCCACATGCGCCCCCTACAATAAAACTGAACGCCCATAGTAGTTTACCTTAGATTCGGCGATGAAACACGTGGAAGACAGGGTTGAGAGCCTCCTCGTTGCGGCCATTGAGCTCCGCTACATGGCCGCGGATGATCCCCATTTCGGGTCCATAAGCCTTTCCCTTGCCCGGGCCCTTGAGGATATCGCCCAAACGGAGCGGGAAACGTCCGCGTCGGAGGCCGGAAATCTGCCTCCTCGCGAGGCACGCAAGTCCGCCGCCGTCGCCGCCCTTACCTAGCTTTTCCCGACGACGCTCGCCCCCGTACGCGATCGACCGGTCCGGCTGATTGGTCTTTATCGGCCGCCTCCGGTCATCTGCACAACGCCGTATGCTTTTCGTTGTGCCTGGCGATCTTCTCCAGATCCGCCCGCACGTGCTCCGGCCACGGCATCCGCTCGGCCAGCCAGTCCTTGGTCGCCGGCGCAAAGCGGATCGGCCGCGCCCAGGCGCAGTCCGTCTCGACGCCGGCCGGCCCGCTACAGGCGGTCGACAACGTCGCGGTCGCGATCAGGCAGAGGACGGCTATCGATCGCATCGGCTTGGCTCCGGATGGATTTCTGGCGTCTGAGGGTTTCCAGCTCGGCCTTCTCCGCCCCCTGGCGGCGCAGGCCTTCGTCGCGGGCCCACCCGGCGATCAGGTTGAACGCCCGGATGAGCCCGGCGACGATGTTTGCCCAGCCGGTCATCGACCGTCGGCGACGCCCTTGCGCAGGAACGCCACGGTGACCAGGGGCCAGATCACCTGGAAGGCTTCGACGAGGGTCATCTCGCCCACCAGGTAGGCGCCGACGGCGCCGACGATGCCGGTGACGGCGGCGATGTAGGTCTTCTTGCCGGCGAGGAAGCCGCCGGTGGCGATGCTGGTGATGTCGGTCATGGTTCGAGTCTCCTTGGGTTCGGGTTGAAAAAAAACGCCGGGCGAAACCCCGGCGGTGGTGGGTGGATCGTTGGCGGACGAGCTGCTCGGGTTTGCTCATTCGTCACCCCCGCGGAAGCGGGGGTCCAGGTTTCCTGGAAGACTGGATTCCCTGAGTTCACAAACGAAGTGCAACACCTTTATTGGGAGGTGTTGCAATGGGAAAGCAGTACGCCCAGTTGTCATTGGAGGACCGGTGCGAGATTTCCCGACTTCAAGCCGACGGGCTGTCGATCCGGCAAATCGCGGCAGCTGTGGATCGCGCGCCATCGACGATCGCTCGCGAACTGAAACGCAACGGCGGCCGGAAGGTCGGCTACAAGCCGTCCTACGCCCAGGAGCAGACGAAGGCGCGGCGCTGGTCGGGATCTCGGCTCGAGCGCGATCCCGAACTGCGTCGCGCCGTCCAGCCATGAGAGCATCTACCGCTTCATCCATGCCCAGATCGCCCGCACCAAGGACTATAGCTGGCGCCTCTACCTGCCGCGCGCCAAGAGCAAACGCGGCTTCCGCGGCCGCAAGGGCGGTAGCCCGGCAACCCTCATCGATGGCCGTATTCCGATCGCCAACAGACCACCAGCCGCCAGCGACCGGCAAAACCCCGGCCATTGGGAGGCCGATCTCATGCTCTTTGCCCGCTACGGACAGGCCATCCTCACCGTTCACGAGCGACACTCCCGCCTGCTCGCTGCCGCAAGGCCTCCGGGTAAAGCCGCCGGTCCTGTCGCCAATCTGCTCCTCAACCTCTTCGCCGACCTGCCTCCGGCACTCCGGCAAACCGTCACCTTCGACAACGGTACCGAGTTCGCCAGACATCGAACCCTCCACGACATCGGCATCGCTACCTTCTTCTGCGACCCCTACGCCCCCTGGCAAAAAGGCGGCATCGAAAACGCCATCGGACGCATGCGACGCTTCTTCCCCAGAAAGACCGATCTCGCTACTCTCTCTGATAAGCAGTTCTTCGACCTTCTCAGGGCCTACAACAACACGCCAAGAAAATGTCTCGACTATCAGACGCCCGCCGAGGTCTTCATACGACTGTTGCACTTCGAATGTGAATCCACCTTCCCGCTTTCGCGGGAATGACGAAACGAGCACTGTCCAACGGGTCGTGCTCTAGCCGTTGACGGTGATCTCGGTGGTCACCGACAACAGCGTGAACGGCAGCGGCGTCGCCTGCTCGATCCGCCACAACGGCTCGGTGCCGTCCCTGCGCCAGCCCAGCGCCCGCACTCGCTTGTCGCCGGTGAACGGCTGCGGCGGCTTGTCGAGAAGGTCGTCGCCGAATCCCTTGAACGGCACGTCGACGAAGCCGCGGCCGGTGTCGAGCCGGAGCGCGGCGGTGTCCTGGAGCCGGAGCGTGATGGCCACGGGGCGCACCTTTCCGCCGAGCGTGCCGCCCTGGCTGCCGCCCGCGCCGGCGTGGATCGCCGGCGGCAGGGGCACGATGGCATGGGTATAAGCAAGCCCGATCCGCACCTGGCTCGCCGGCTCATCCAGGGTGACGGCGCCGCCGCTGACCACGCCGTCGGCGCGTTGGGCGCCGTCGGCGACGATGGCGACGGTCTCGCCCTCCAGGTGGTCGAGGCCGGTCCACGTCGCTTGCGGCGTCGCGGCGGAGCCGATCAGCCCGGCATCGACGAACAGCTCGTCGTCCAAAACCTCGATGAACACGCCGCCCGCCCTGGCGATGAGGAAATGCGGCCGATCGCCGACGACGGCGACGGAACGGAACGATCCGGCGGTTTCCTGCAGCGACCAGGCGGTGACCTGCTCGGCGCGGAAGATGGTGACGGTGGCGAGGGTGCCGTTCCCCATCACCACGAAGAACAGCCGCCGCGCGGTGTCGAAGTCCTGGTCCACCGGCGCCTCGATCAGGTGCCGGGCCAGCGTCGCCAGGTCGGTCGCCTGGTAGGCCTGCTCGACGTCGGTGAACAGGAACTCCCGGAGCTCCGGCCCGTTGCGGGGCACAAAGAGCGTGGCGCCGTCGACGTCGCGGGGCGGCACGGTCCTCGAGATAGGCGAGCCGACGCGGGTCTGGCGGCGCAGCTGCACGTTGGCCGGCGTCAGCGGATCGCCGGTCACCATCCACTCGGCGCCGGAGGTGAACACCTGCAGGTGCCGGCCGGAGAACACGGCGCGGATGGCGTTGACCTGGTCGGACAGGATGGCGAACTCGATCGCCTCGTCGTCGAGCCCTTCGCCGAGGTCGAAGTTGAACAGGTCCGCCGATTTCGACAGCCACAGGCGATTGGGCAGATCCCGGGAGCCGCCGATCACCATCCGGTCCTGATGGAAGGCGACCGACGCCGGCCAGCCGCGGACTTGGGAAAACGACTGCTCCTCCCAGTCCTTGGTGGCGGCGGTGCCGACGAGGGTCTGCTTGACGGTCGCCTGGGCCCCTGTCGCCGAGGTGACGGCGGTGATCTCGACTTCCTTGTCCTGGATGCGGAAGCGGGTACCGACGTGGCCGGCGACGAACACATCGGCGGACGCCGCGAGAGTGATAGCGCCGGTGGTGGCGCTCGGCGTCATTGTCACCACGTCGCCGGCGAACTTGTGGTGCGGCTGATGGATGCGCCCCTGGTCCTCGACGAAGCTCCAGTCGCCGACGGTCCAGTCGCTGTCGGAGGTACGGGTGATCTTCTTCGGCGGCACGTCGGGGTGGACGACCAAGAGCGTATCGGCGCTCTGCACCCAGGCGATCTGCGTCACTTGCGCCTCGGTCCAGGGCGCGGCGAAACTCGCGACCAACGCATCGTCGCGGTAGGCATCGACGAACTGGTCGGTGAACGCCAGCAGATACACCTGCTCGGTGTTGAACTCGAAGGCGACCAGGCGGCCGTTGCCGCGGGCGGTATCGACGTAACGCAGGCCGGGCCTGCGGCTGACGCCGCCGGTCGGATGGATGAACACGTTGCGGAGCCTCGCCGCGCCGTTGTCGTAGGCGCTGAGGTCGCCGCGCCCGAGCAAGGCGGGCGAGATCTCGCCGGCGGTGAAGCTGGTCTTGGTGGTGGTCAGCCGGGCCATAAGGACCTCCTTACATAGTCGTATCGGGTTGCGTTGCGGCCGGATGGCCGAGAATCAAGCCGACGGTCGCGGGCCGTAGCGGTGCCTACGGACAAGACCGGCGGCGCCGGTAATCGGCCATCCCGCCGCAACCCGAAGGGATGCCCGAATTGCGCCGGCTGTCGCGTCGCCGAGCCTCGCCGATGGCCCCGCATCGCCTTCGGCTCGGCTCCTAACATCCGGCCCAATTCGGGCATCGCAACCTCAATAGGACTATGTAAACAGGACCGAGTCCCCGGATCAGGCGTCGAAGGTTTCTTCGAGGCTGTGGTGCCGGTCGAGGTCGGCGAAACGGGTGAACGCGCCGTGGAACAGGAGCTGGATGTCGCCGATCGGCCCGTGGCGCTGCTTGGC
>JACPJY010000384.1 GCA_016187325.1 Rhodospirillales bacterium
CGCCGACCAGCAGGTTATGGTTGCGGCGGATGTAGGCGATGATTGCCTCGTCCATCTTGTCGCCGCCGACGCGGACGCTTCGCGAATAAACGATGCCGCCGAGGCTGAGCACCGCCACCTCGGTGGTGCCACCGCCGATGTCGACGACCATCGAGCCGGTCGGCTCGGTCACCGGCAGGCCGGCGCCGATGGCGGCAGCCATCGGTTCCTCGATCAGAAACACGCGGCGCGCGCCGGCGCTTTCCGCCGATTCCTGAATGGCGCGGCGTTCGACCGCGGTCGAACCCGAGGGCACACAGACGATGACCAAGGGGCTCGCGAAGCTGCGCCGGTTGTGCACCTTGCGGATGAAATACTTGATCATCTCCTCGGCGACTTCGAAGTCGGCGATGACGCCGTCGCGCAGCGGCCTGATGGCGCGGATGTTGCCCGGCGTGCGGCCAAGCATCTGCTTGGCCTCTTCGCCGACCGCCAGCACCTGCTTCTTGCCGCGCACCTCGGCGATGGCGACGACGGAGGGCTCGTTGAGGACGATGCCGCGGCCCTTGACGTAGACCAGCGTGTTGGCGGTGCCGAGGTCGATCGCCATGTCCGCCGAGAGGAAGCCGAAAAGTCTTGAGAACATTTATTCTTATACCTTTATTCTTATACCTTGCTCATTTTGTTGTTCGTGGCGCGTCGGATGCGGGGGCGAGAGCCGCCCATTTCGAGTCGCGGCGGTGCCGGAGATCGCTCCCCGGCACCTCCTTGGCAACCTTTATAGAAAAACCCGCGCCGCGAAGCCAGCCCGGAGCGACCGAGACGTGCGGTTTTTGCCTCCCAGCGCCGTTGCTAGGCGGACAGCGCCTCCGGAGCTGTTTTCTGACGTTTCAGGAGCAGTTTGTTCAAGGCGTTCACGTAGGCCTTGACCGAGGCCACCATGGTGTCGGTATCGGCGCCGGCGCCGTTGACGGTGCGGCCGTCCTCTTCCAGGCGCACCGTGACCTCGGCCTGGGCGTCGGTGCCACCGGTGACCGCGTGCACCTGATAGAGCTGCAGCCGCGCGTTGTGCGGGAACAGCTGCTTGACGCAGTTGAACGCCGCATCCACGGGGCCGTCGCCGGTGGCATGGCAGGACCGGGGCTCGCCGTCGATGGTGAGTTCGAGCTCGGCCTCCGGCGGCTGGTGCTTGGTGCCGCAGAGGACTTCCAGCGACACCATCTGGATGCGGTCGTTGGCGCGCACCACCTGGTCGTCGACCAGCGCGACGATGTCCTCGTCGAACACGTCCTTCTTGACGTCGGCCAGGTCCTTGAACCGCTTGAAAGCGTCCTGGACGGCGTTGTCGCCGAGGTCGTAGCCGAGCTCGCTCAGCTTCTCCTTGAAGGCGTGGCGGCCGGAATGCTTGCCGAGCACCAGCTTCGACTTGGTCAGCCCGACCGATTCCGGGGTCATGATCTCGTAGGTGCCGGCGTGCTTGAGGACGCCATCTTGGTGGATGCCGGCCTCGTGGGCGAACGCGTTGGCGCCGACGATCGCCTTGTTCGGCTGCACCACGAAGCCGGTGATCGCCGACACCAGCCGGGACGCCTTCATGATGTCCGCGGTCTTGATGTTGGTGGTGAACGGCATCGCGTCGTGGCGGGTCTTCAGCGCCATCACGATCTCTTCCATCGCCGCGTTGCCGGCGCGCTCGCCGAGCCCGTTGATGGTGCATTCGACCTGGCGGGCGCCGGCCTTGACGGCGGCCAGCGAATTCGCCACCGCCAGCCCGAGGTCGTTGTGGCAGTGCACCGAGATCACCGCCTTGTCGATGTTGGGAACGCGGTTGAAAAGCATCTTGATCAGGGCCGCGAATTCGTCCGGCACCGTGTAGCCGACGGTGTCCGGGATGTTGACGGTGCCGGCGCCGGCCTTGATCGCGGATTCCACGCATTTGCAGAGGAAATCGTGGTCGGTGCGCGAGCCGTCCTCCGGCGACCATTCGACGTCGTCGGAGAACTTCCTCGCGTAGGAGACGCTTTCGATCACCTTCGCGTGCACTGCGTCCGGTTCCATCTGCAGCTTGTGCTTCATGTGCAGCGCGCTGGTCGAGATGAACGTGTGGATGCGCTTGCGCTTCGCCGGCTTCAGGGCCTCGGCGGCGCGGTCGATGTCGATTTTGGTGGCGCGGGCGAGACCGCACCCTCGGAGGCGATCGGGAAGCCGGCCTCGATGATGTCGACGCCCATGCCTTCGAGGACCTCCGCGATGCGGAGCTTCTCGTCGAGGTTCATGGACGCTCCGGGCGACTGCTCGCCGTCGCGGAGCGTGGTGTCGAAAATGATGACTCGGTTGTTGTCTGAGCGGGCGCTCATCGGAGTATTCCTTCCTTCAACCAGGTGTTGCGCGGGTTAGCGGCTTGTCGCATCCCCTGAACGCCGGAAGATCCGGCTCTCGCGCCATTTCGGCGTTCAAGGGCACCTAAGTCGAAGGCCCCCGAGAGGCAGAACGCGCGGCAGGAGGGCCAGCGAAAGCGCGCGCAGTCGGACGGCGGCGCGGGGCTCGTGCCCGGCGCCCTGGAAGTCGTGAGCCTCGGTCATCATCGGCGTCATCAACTTTTCCATCCGCTGGTCGTCTCGGAATCGAAACTGTCCGATCCGCCGACCGTCTTATCACGAATATTTGGGCCGGTTAAGAACAAAATGCCAATATAGGGTCTAA
>JACPJY010000385.1 GCA_016187325.1 Rhodospirillales bacterium
ATCAGGCCGCCCTTCATCACCACCACCTGGCCGAACGCCGACAGGCCCTTGAAGGCATAAGGGCCCTGGCCCAGGAAGGTGAGGAAGACGGCGTAGAGTCCGACCACCAACGTGATCAAGGTGGTGCTGCGGATGCCGGTCCGCATGGCGGTCCAGATCAGGATCGGGAACACCAGGTACGGGAATACCAGGCTGATCTGCTGCTGGTCGCCGAGAGCTGTGGGGATGGCGAGGCCGACCGCCGCCAACAGCACGCCGATGACGGTGCGCTCGATCATATGGTTGCGGCTGTAGGCGATGATCGGCGGCGCGCCCGGCGCCACCCACGCCAGCAGCACCGGCAGCACCAGCAGCATCCCGGACAGGTCGCCGGTCAGCCAGCCGATCCACGCCATCCAGAAACTCGCGCCCGCCACCTTGGCGGTGACAATCGACGCCGCCATGGTGGCGCTGACCAACGTCGCCGGGATCAGTGCCAGCATCATCACCGGCAGTACCCGCGGCAGCGCGTCATGGACGATCGCACCGCCGGCGAAGCGCTTCACCACTTCGGCGACCATCAGCACCTCGACGATGTTGGCGATGCAGAAGACGACGTAGACGACGACCGGCAGCTGGCCGCCCGGCAGCCGTCCGGCAAAATAGCCGACCGCCATCGCCGCCAGGTACATTGGCCAGTCGCGGCGGGGCGTGAACATCAGCACCGCGGCGACGATGGCGTTGGGCGGCCAGAACAGCGCGATCTTCTCGACCGGCGTCACCAGCTCGATGGCAAGCACCACCGTCAGCCAATAGGCCAACGCCAGCCCGACCACGCGGGTGGCGCGCGATTCGAGCAGCGAGGAAAGCGTGAAAGCCGGCATAGCGTCTTGTTTTTTCAGCCCCACCAAGAGTCTAGCGCAACCGGGCGGCGGTTGATGACGGAAATTTTCGCGCAACCTCTGCGGCGGCAGGGCGAATCGGACTGATTTCGCCGGTCTGCCGGGGTATGCTGGAGCCAGCCTAACACCCGGGTCGGATCGAACAAGGGAGGAACCGGCGGCGATGACGACGGAACGGACGCGGCCGGCGGCCGGTGGCCCCCGCCAAAAGGGCGGCCGAGGGAGCGTCAATGCTGGCGGCGACAAGGTTGCCGTCACCGTGCGCATCAGCCGCGACACCTTCGAGCTGTTGCAGAACATCGCCCTCGGCCACGAGTTCGCCAAGGTCGCCACGGCATCGCGCGGCGGCCAGGTGGCGCCCCGCGACCGCACCCAGTCGGTGGCCGCCGTGATCGAGCACCTGATCGAGCGCCACCGCGACTCGCTCGAAGCCGAAGACCGGCTCAGCCCCGGCCGCCGCGGCAAGGACGCGGGTCCCGGAAGCCAAAAGGGACGCTGAGCGGCGGCGAGCGGCGCCCCGGGCGAGGGGGGTAGGACGGCTTGCGCCGGGTTCGGGGCGAGTGTTACTTTCGCGCCGCCTCGCGCGGGCCGCATCCCTTCGCCCGCTTGCACCGACCCCTCCGGGAGAGCGTCATGTCCTTGGACAAAGAGACGGTCAGGAAGATCGCCTATCTCGCCCGCATCCGGGTGCCCGAGGACGCGCTCGCCGGCCTGGTGGCCGAGCTCAACCACATCATCGGCTGGGTCGAGCAGCTGGGCGAGGTCGCGACCGAGGGTGTCGAGCCGATGGCCTCGGTGGTGGAGATCACGCTGCCCGCGCGCGCCGACGAGGTCAGCGACGGCGGCATCGCCGAGCAGGTGCTGAAGAACGCGCCGGAGCCTGTCGTCGCGCCGGGGACCGACGGCGGCTACTTCGCGGTGCCGAAGGTGGTCGAATGACGGCCCTGGCCGGGCTTTCCATTGCCGCTATGCGCGACGGCTTCGCCAGGCGTGATTTCACGGCCGAGGAACTGGCGCGCGCACATTTGGAGGCGATGGCGAAAACGCGGCATCTCAACGCCTTCATCACCGAGACGCCGGAGATCGCGCTCGAGCGCGCCAAGCAATCTGACGCACGGCATGCCAAGGGCCGGGCGCTGGGACCGATGGACGGCGTGCCGGTCGCGATAAAGGACCTTTTCTGCACCGCGGACGTGCTGACGACTGCCGGCTCGCACATCCTTGACGGCTTCAAGCCGACCTACGAGTCGACTGTGACGGCGAAGCTCAAGGCCGCCGGCGCGGTAATGCTGGGCAAGACGAACCTGGACGAGTTCGCCATGGGCTCGTCCAACATGACCTCCTACCACGGCCCGGTGAAGAACCCGTGGCGGG
>JACPJY010000302.1 GCA_016187325.1 Rhodospirillales bacterium
GCCGGCGAATACCTGATCGAGTACCAGGTGCGCCCGGACGAGTTCAATTCCTATGGCGCCCGGCGCGGCAACCACGAGGTGATGGTGCACGGCACCTTCGCCAACATCCGCATCAAGAACGAGATGGTGCCGGGCGTCGAGGGCGGCTTCTCCAAGCACTATCCCTCCGGCGACAAGGGCACCGTCTACGCGGTCGCCATGCGCTACAAGAAGGAAGGCGTGCCGACGATCGTCATCGGCGGCAAGGAGTACGGCACCGGGTCCAGCCGCGACTGGGCCGCCAAGGGGCCGAAGCTGTTGGGCGTCAGCGCGGTGATCGTCGAGAGCTTCGAGCGCATCCACCGCTCGAACCTGATCGGCATGGGTATCATGCCGCTGCAGTTCAAGGACGGCCAGGACCGAAAGAGCCTGAAACTCGACGGCACCGAGGTGTGGGACATCACCGGCATCGAAAAAGGGGTGAAACCGCGCATGGACGTCGCCGCCAAGATTACCCGCGCCAACGGCAACAGCGAGAAGATCACGCTCACCTGCCGCATCGACACCCTCGACGAGGTCGACTACTACCTGCACGGCGGCATCCTGCAGTACGTGCTGCGACGGATGATGAAGGAGGCGGCGTAACGCCAGTCACCCGACTTCACTTTCCCGTGACCCGGCGGCCATTCACCGCGATGTGAGTGGCGGTGGCCCTGGCGCTCGCATAAATTCGCGCCCATGACCGCACCACGCGCAACCGCCCTCATCGCCTTCCTCGCCGCCGTCGCCGTCGTTTCCCCCCTGGCGCTGATGCTCGTCGCCCGACCGGCCGCTGCCGCCGACGCGCCGCCGCCGACGGTGGTGGAGCTGTTCACCTCGCAAGGCTGCTCGTCGTGCCCACCGGCCGACAAGTTCCTGGGCGAACTCGCCCAGCGTCCCGACCTGCTGGCGCTCTCCATCCACGTCGACTACTGGGACTACATCGGCTGGAAGGACCCGTTCGCGTCGCCCGACAACACCAAACGCCAGCGCGACTACGCGCAGGCACTCAAGCTCCGCTACGTCTATACGCCGCAGATGGTGATCCAGGGCATCAGCCACGCCACTGGCTCCGACCGCTCGTCGGTGCTGCGCAGGATCGCCGAGGCAGAGGCGCTGCCGCGGCTGCCGGTCACCGTCCGCCACGCCGGGGGCCGGATCGAGGTGACCGTGGCCGGCGCCGACAAGGGCATCGACGGTGGCGACGAGGCCGCCGTCTGGCTTGCCGTGTTCGATCGCCAGCACGAGACCGCCATCCAGCGCGGCGAGAACGGCGGCCGCAAGCTGAAGAACCACAACGTGGTCCGAAACATGATGCAGATCGGCACCTGGACCGGAGAGCCGCTCAAGCTCGCCGCGACGCTTGCCGACTTCGGCGGCCATCCGGACGGCTGCGCGGTGATCGTGCAGTCGGTGAAGACCGGCCGCATCCTCGGCGCCGCCAAGGTCGCCCTTTCCAAGGTCTGATCGTGCCAAGGCCTGATCGCGGCCGCCGCCCGATCACCAAAAATTCACCCGGCTGTCACATCACGGCAACGCGGGCCAAGCATGATCGGGGCGCTGGCGGGAAACCGCACCCCCGCCGCCGAACCGAACGGCGGCACTCATCGGTTTCCCGGGAGGATGTCTCGATGAACACGACCCCCACGCGGCCCCGCCAGCCTCCCTACCATCCTTCTGGCCGGCCGGCCTTCGCCGGCCTCGAGCCCGAACTCAGGGAAATCCTCGCCGACCCGATCGTCCGCACCCTGATGGCGCGCGACGGCGTCGGCATCGGCGACATCCGCTATCTGGTGGCGTTACTGCGCGATCGCTGCCGCTGCGGTGGCGCGCCGGCACAAATCATGTCCAAGTCCGGTCCGCCCCGAGGCGCCGATTCGAAGCGCTTTTCCCCGTAGATACCGACCGAAGAAGTCCGCAAGTCATCCACCGGCTCGGCAATCAGCACCGCGACGTCCGTGGCCTTGGAACCCTCCGGGCGCGGCCTTGCCAATGCCGCCGATGCCCGGACTTGGCGGCACGCCGAGTCGACTCCAGACGCCTCGGATGGACGCGCCAGCTCTTCTTGGCGCCATGGAAATGGCAATAAATGCCCGTTGACCTTTGCCGGACATTTGAATCTTATTGTCGGTGCTCTTGGGGGTTGCACTTAATCGTCGCGGATGGGGAGCGCCTATCACGAACAAAAATTCAATCCGGGCTTTTCCCATTCGGCAACCCGCATAGTGATTGTAACGGCGGGGGCGTTCCGCCGTCTGCCGTGTTACGATGCTTGCCTTGGCTGGAGGCGGGTTCGGCCGATGGACACCTTGACGACGACGGTGATCGTGGCCCTGGCGGCGGCGGTGCTCGGCGTGGTGGGCGGCATCGTCGCCGTCAAGCAGGCCTTCGCGCTCAGGGCGGCCGACCGCGACCCGCTCGAACAGCAACGGAAGATCCTCGCCGAAGCGCAGAAACTCGCGCGCGCCGGGCTTTGTCGTTTCGAAATCGCGTCCGGGCGGGCGGTGTGGTCGGAAGAGATGTATCGCATCGCCGGCTTCGACCCCGGCGCGAAAACGCTCGGCTTCTGGGCGTTCCCGGACATGGTCCACCCCGAGGACAGGGAGGACGTCCGGCGCCGATTGCACGAGGCCGCCGCCGGCACCGCCGCCTTCGAGACGGAATTTCGCATCGTCCGTCCCGACGGCACCACGAGGGCCGTTCACGGTATTGCCCGGCGCGAGGTGGACGACAACGGCAACGTGGTCTACGTCCATGGCGCCTTCATCGATATCACCGAACATAAAGAACAGCCCGAGGTCTCCGCCCGCGGCGTCGCGGAGCCCGAGGCTTCCACCCGCCGTGTCGCCGAGGCCGAAGCCGCCCTGGATGACGCCAGGAAGGCGTTGGCCGAGGCCGAAGCCGCCAGGGCGAGCGCCGAATCGGCGAGCCGCGCCAAGTCGGGTTCCCTCGCTGTCTTAAGCCACGAGCTCCGAACGCCGTTGAATTCTATCCTCGGCTTCGCCGGCATCATCGAATCAGAGACGTTCGGCCCGGCGGGCTCGGAACGTTACATCGACTATGCACGCGATATCCGCAAGAGCGGCGAACACATACTCGGTGTGATCAACAACATTCTCGATCTCTCCAAGATCGAATCCGGGCGAATGGAGTTGAACGAGGAACTCGTGAACCTCCTGGTGGTGATGAGCGACGCCGCCAACCTGTTTCTGGAACAGGCGAGCGACCAGGGCGTTACGATGAAGACGGCCCTGCCGCGAAGCCTGCCCGTTCTCAAGGCCGATCCCCGGCTGATCAGGCAGATGCTGATCAACCTGATTTCCAACGCCCTGAGGTACACCCGCCGGGGCGGATGGATCGAGCTCACCGCCGACCGCAACGAACAGGGCGGCATCACGCTCGCGGTCGCCGATACCGGCGTCGGCATAGCGCCGGAAGATGTGTCCCGGATTCTGAAACCCCACCAGACGTTTGGCAAGCCGATCGGCACGTCCGCCCGGGGCACCGGCCTCGGCCTGCCGCTGGTCAAATCCCTGATCGAGTTGCACGGCGGCACGTTTCGCCTGGAGAGCACGCCGGGCTCCGGCACCGTGGTAAGCCTATGGTTCCCGCGCGCCCGGGTCGGGGCGAACCCGGGATCCGGGGGTCGGAGGAAGCCGGGCATTTCGGTCGTCGGGGGTGCCCCGAAGGCCATCGCGGGCAGCGGCTCGTAGCCAATTCCACTTACTTGACGGCCGGGCAGCGGCTCCGCAAGCTGGCCGGCGATGGCCCTTTTCGCCCCCGGCAATGACAAGCGCCAAGCCAAGCTGGCCAAGGCCCGCGCCCGGCTGCTGGCTGAGATTCAGGCCAACGCCGAGGAGACCCGGTCGTGGACGGGGCGGGCAAAATTCTCCGACCGCGTGATGGCGGCGATCACCAAGGTGCCGCGCGAGGATTTCATGCAGCCGGGCGACCAAGTGGCCGCCTACGTCAACAGGCCGCAGGCGATCGGCTTCGGCCAGACAATCTCGCAGCCGTTCATCGTCGCCCTGATGACCGATCTCCTCGACCTCAAGCCGACTGACCGGGTGCTCGAAATCGGCACCGGGTCGGGTTATCAGGCGGCCGTGCTGGCCGAGATGGCGGAACAAGTGAAGAGCGTGGAACGGGTCGAGGCGCTTGCCCTCGCGGCGCGCGAGCGCCTGGACCGGATGGGTTACGGCAACGTCGAAGTCAGGACCGGCGACGGTTTCCTGGGCTGGCCCGACGGCGGCCAATTCGACGCCATCATCGTCACCGCCGCCCCCGAGCACATCCCGCCGGCGCTGCTCCAACAGCTTCGCCCCGGCGGCCGCATGGTGATTCCGATCGGACGGGTGCACGCCACGCAATCACTGGTGCGCGTCACCAAGGACAAGGACGGCCGCATCCGCGAGGAGGCGACGCTGCC
>JACPJY010000303.1 GCA_016187325.1 Rhodospirillales bacterium
CCTCGCCAAGCGTCTTCAGGACCACGTGGAAGCTGATTTGGTCGCTCGGCTTGAGGTCCCGGTCCTCGTAGAACGTGCGGCGCGCATCGGTGGTCAACACGATGCATTCGTTCTCGTAAATCAGCTGGGCGCCGACGGCGCGCGTCTCGTTGGCGACCAGGTCGTTGACGCCCGAGAAGGCGATTCGCCAGAACCGGTTCAGCCTGGAGGAGGCCGAATAAACGATTTCCTCGCGCCCGCCGAACTCGCTGTCCTGCTGGCCCACGATAAACAGGTAGTTGGCGCTGACGCTGAGCGCCGGGACCCCGGCTGCCAACGCCACCTCGTTTCGCTTTTGCGTTAAGTTGTCGGCATCGAAGCGGGTCCGATAGACCAGGTTCAGGTACGGACCGGGGCTGATTCTCACCCGTCCGACAATGTCCGAGAAATTTTCCTCAAGGCCCGTTCCGGTGGCGAAGGTGCCGTCGCTCCGCGGCCGATACGACTGGCCGACGAAGAACGAGGTGCTGCCGCCGCCTTTTCCGTACACGCCCCACTTGACGCCATAGTTGACGCGGGCGCCGCCTTCGACCCGATCGATACCGGAGAACTTGTTGGAGCTGAACAGATTGGTGTCGTCGAATTCGATCTCGCGGCTGTCCTCGTTGGGGATGTTGAGCGAGTTGCCGCCATTGGGGCTGTAGGCGACGACCGCGATCGGCTCGACAATGTGGTTGAAGGTGGCGCCGGCCTTCACGAACGGATAGCGCCAATCCACCATCACCTGGGGCACGACGCGGCCACTGGCGCCGGTGAACTTGGTCTTTCCCTCCCGCTCCAGCTCGTCGACGTGATAGAAATCGCCATTCAGGGACAACGACACCTTGTAGGCGTCGCCGAGTGGCCCGATGAACGGTAGCCGCCAGCCCGGCCTGATCGACAAACGGCGGGTGTCGGAACCGTCGGTGCGGGTGATGGCCAGCAGGTTGACGTCGAGCACCGTCTCGCCGCCGAAGCGATCGGTTTCGCCGACGTGGTTGAAATCGACCATCGGCAGCACCAGGGGCTCGAGCCCGGGGTCGTCCGTCGCCCGCAGCCCCTGGAAAGCGTAGGCATTGACGGCGAAGTAATTGCGCTTGCGGAAGCCTTCGCTGAACAGCCGGCTGTTCAGCGAATCGGGGCTGCCGAAGCCGTAGCGCCGGAGATAAGTGTCATCGGTGGCGCGGTTGACGTCGAAGCCCATCCGCCAGGTGTCGTCGAGATCGAATCGGCCCTTGGCGTCGATGTGCCCGCGCACTTCCTTCTCGCTGTCGCCGCCGACCAGACTGCCGGTAGCGTCGAACCTGCCGTTGCTGAAGCGCTGGCGATATTCGCCGATGCCCCCGGAGCCCGCCTCGGCGGTGGCCAGAGCGGTGACGGTGGCGTCCTGGCTCGGCGAGATATTGAAGTAATAGGGGACCTTGCCGACGAAACCGAGATCGGACGAACCGCCCAACGACGGCGCCAGGAATCCGCTTTTGCGCTTCACCGTCGGGTCGGGATGGGAGAAATACGGCGTATAGGCGACCGGTACCCCGAACACTTCCAACCAAGCATCGCGGTATTCAATGGTCTTGGTGTCGGCATCGTGGACGATCTTCACCGCTTTGACCTGCCACAGCGGCGGTCGCGTCGGATCGGTCTTGCACAGCTCGCACGGCGAATAGACGCCCTGGCGCATCTCGGTGACGACGCCGGCGGAACGTCGGGCACCGGCGGCAGCAATGCGCGAGCGGTCGGTCATGATGATGCCGATCGCCTCGATGGTGGCGTCGCGCAAATCGCCGGTGATTTCCATACGGTCGCCGAAAATCCGCTCGCCGCCGGGCTCGGTCAGCGAAACGTTGCCGGTCGCCGAAACGATGTCGGTCTTCTGGTTGTAGGTGACGGTGTTGGCGCGCAGCCGGCGTTGCCCGTGAATGATCTCGACGTTGCCGCTGGCGGTGACCAAACCCTGTTCCTGGTCGTAGCGCATCTCGTCGGCGCTGAGCTGCACCGGCAGGCTGGGATCGATTTTTGTCTTGCCGGCGCCCGCAGCGGACCGCGGCGCAACGGGCGTGAGCGGGGCGCCCGCGGTCGGTTGCGGCGCTGCCGCCGGCGCCGGCACAGGTCGGGTAATGGCACCGGTGTCGTACGGTCCCGGATACCATAGCGTGCCGAGCGGCTTGTCGTCGGGAACCCGTGGTCGCGGCGGCGCCGGGCTCGGCGCGATCACCGGCGACGGCACCGGCACGCCGGCCGGCTTCGCCGGATCATAGGCGCCTGGGTACCAAAGCGTACCGAGCGGCTTGCCGGGCTCCGGTCCGCCGACCGACGACGGCGCTGGCACGGCGACGGGGGCTGGAGCCGGGGCAGGCTCAGAGGCGCGATGCGGCAAGGGCGCCGGCTGCGGCACCGGCGGTGGTGCCGCAACGGGCGCCGGCGCCGGTTGCTGATACGGGCCCGGATACCAAAGCGTGCCAAGTGGACGGTTGGGATCGGCGCCGCCGGCGGTAGCCGCGAACGCTGCCGGTGCGGCGACGACGCCGGCCGACGCCGCCCAGATGGCAATCATCCGTCCCAGGAAGCGGGGCATCATCGGTCAGCCGTCCTCGAGGTGCAGCAGCGTCGCCAGGCCGAGCAGAGTGGCGACTCCCGACGGCGTCCACGCCGCCAGCGTCACCGGGACGCTGTCCGAAAGACCGAGCGCGAACACGATGTCGGAAAAGAAATAGAGGACGAACCCTGTCAGCACGCCGCAGGCAATGATGAAGGTAGTGCCGCCGCGCCGCGTGTGGCGGAGCGTGAACGATGCGGCGATCAGGATCATCGCGCACATCAGGAACGGGGCCGCCAGCAGTGTGTGCCAGTAAAGCCGGTGACGGACCGCCGAGAATCCGGCTTTCTCGAGCGTGCCAATGAAGCCGGGAAGGTCCCAAAACGACATCGTCTCGGGCGGCGCGAAGCTGTCCTGGATCTTCGATAGCGTCAGGTCGGTGGCGAGCCAATGGTCCTTCTCTAAGCGCGGCAGCTTCTCCGGCGTGTGCACCCGGGCGTTGGTCATGTGCCAGAACCCGTCCTCGAGGCGGGCAAATTCGGCGTCGGTGCGTTCGCGGAACTGGTCGGCGCCCTCGTAGGAGAACACCACTACGTCCCTGAGCTCGACGTTCTTTCCATGCTGAAGCACCGACCGCGCGTGCACCACCGACTGTCCGTCGGCGTTCGATTGGCGCAGCCAAAGGCCGTTACTCGACAAGGCGAGAAAACTCTTCTGGCCCTTCAGTAGCGACGCCTCGAGACGGTCGTAGCGGGTAAGCGTGGTCGAGGCCAGCGGATTGATCATCGTGATCTGAAGAATGCCCAACAGGAAGGCCAGCGCAATTACCGGAAACAGGAATTGCCACGCCGAGACGCCAGCCGCCCGGGTGATCATCAGCTCGTGGCTGCGAGTCAGGCGCCAGAACGCGGCCATGCCGCCAAACAGGACGGCGAACGGAAACAGCTTCTGCGCCATGTGCGGGAGCTTCAGGAGCGCCATTTCGACGACCATGCCGAAGGTGACCTCGGGCCGGGCGGCGGCGCGGCGCAACAGCTCGACCACGTCGAACAGCACCACCATCAGCACGAACAGCGCGAACAGCACCAAGAAGCTCAGCAGAAAGTGCCGGCCGATGTAGAACGAAAGCGTGGTCGAAAGGCGCACGGACCCGGTCTCCCTCTACCTCACGCCGGCTTTGGCCGCGCGGCGTGGCGCCGCCGCCATTGCAGCCGCGCCATGAAGAAATGGCCAAGAATGATCGGCACGATCGCGTGCACATACATCAACGGCACCGCCGACAGATTCTTGGCGGCCAGGTTCTCCAGCCCGAGCGCGCTACCCTGCAGTGCCACCATGATGGCGATCGCCAGGCTCACTTGGCGGGTCTGGGTGCGGCGGCTGAAGCCGCCCGAGATCAGGCACGCCAGCCCGACCAGGGTGTAGGCGAGGGCGGCCAGCGGCGAGACCAAGCGCTTGTGGCCCTCGATGATGAATTTTCCGTGCTCCTTGGGGTGCAGCTCCGGGTCCACCTTGCCGATGTTGAACAACTCGTCGAGGGTGCGCTCCCGCGGCTCGCGGTACCGGGCATTGATCGCATCGCGCGTGGTTGCCAGGTCGAAGACGTAGCGGTCGAAATACAGGATGGAAAGCTTGTTGGTGTCCTTGTCGACGGCTTGGCGGTTGCCGTTGAACATGACGACGCGGGCGCCTTCCCCGGTCTCGACCATGGCGCCCTTGGCCGCCATCAGGGTGAACGGGTGATCC
>JACPJY010000304.1 GCA_016187325.1 Rhodospirillales bacterium
GGCGACGGCGAATTGGCGGCGGTGATGCTCCAGCCGCCCCGGCTCAAGCGTCGCCACCGATAGTGCGATCAGCAGAAGCGTCGCCGTCACCAGCAGCGCCTCGGGCTTGACGTGATGGCCTTGCTTGACGATGACCATCGACAACAGCGGCGCCATCTGCAGCATCCATGCCGGCGGCAGTGCGCCGAACGCGCGCCAGCTGGCCGCCCCGACCGCCAGCGCGCCGAAACCGGCGAAGACGACGAACGCGTTGCCGATCAGGCGCAGGTGCCGCTCTGGGTCGGCCAGCACCGCGGCGGCAATTGCTTCGCCGCCGCTGAATGGATAGGTTGCCTTCAGGATCAGCGCGCCGAGCCAGTCGACGGTCGTTCCCGGATGATAGACGTGTCCGGGCGTCGTCAGGTTGACGACGTTGACGGCATCGAGAAGATAGAAGTAGTCGGGATCGAGATTGAACCATAGCCACGACGGCCCGCCCGTGGTCCGCGCCGCCGTTGCCGCCAGCACGGTACACACCGGCAGCACCAGTAGCGACGCCCATGCGACGAGTTCGCGGTTCGAACGGATGCGCGGCCGGTTCATGCGGGACCTTAGACTCAGGAATCCGGATTGCGGTTGCGGCTGGCATCATCCTACACGGTCCCGGCCATCACAATAGCCGCGCTTGGCCGCGCACCGACGCTCTGATACAACCCTGCCTTTCGCCGACGGAGTAAATCCGCATGCGATCAGTCAACGTCGTCGCCATCGCGTTCGTCCTCGCATTGGCCGCCCTCGCCGCGACGGCCGCCGAGGGGATCAAGCTGGGTGAGCTGGTGATCTACGACGCCTGGGCGCGCGCCTCGGCGGGACCGGCGTCCAACGGCGCGGCTTACGTCTCGATCCACAACCACGGGCCCGCCGACCGACTGCTCGGCGCGTCGACGCCGGCGGCGGCGCGGAGCGAGCTACACGCCCACATCATGGACGGCGGTGTCATGAAGATGCGGCCGTCGGGCCCGATCGACATTGCGCCAGAGGCGCGGATGAGGCTCGAGCCGGGCGGCCGGCACGTGATGCTGATGGGACTCAAGGGGCCGCTCAAGGAAGGCGAGACGTTTCCGCTGACGCTTCGATTCGAGAAAGCGGGCGAGATCACGCTGACGGTGTCGGTGCTGAAGGTCGGCGACATGGGTCCGGGCGACCCGCACCAGCACCATCAGGGCACGCACGAGCACCGGCAGCACCACGAACACATGGGGCAACCGCCGCAACAGCGCCGCTGACACTCGGCCGATTTGCGCCGGGGTGGCGGCCGTGTCTACGGCGCCTGGAAACCGCGCCGTTGAGGGCCGCCGGAAAGTATGATTCCCTATTTCCGCGCGGCCGGTATAAACTGTTGCCGTTCCCCCTGCCATCGCAGCGCTGTCGCCGGCGGGAAAACCTTGTCCGAAAGGGTCGAACGTGAGGCGAATTGGATCATTGTCGGCATTGGTTTCCGCCGTCCTTTTGATGGCGACCGCGGCGTCGGCCGAGGGCACCATGAGCGCCGTCTCCTACCAGCCGATGCCGGCCGGTTCGGCACTGCTGGTGCGGCCGCTCGACAACTCGGACCACAACATGCTCCTGAAGGCCGACTTCGAAAGGGCGCTCAGGGGGATGGGCTACACCATCTCGAATGACGCCAAGCTGGTGTTCACGTTCGAGACCACGGACACCGCCGGCGCGTGGACCGGTGGCGGCCCCAACCCGTTCGTCGAGCTCAGCAACAATCCCGACCAGACCGGCATCGAGGCGCCGCGCGTGAAATTCAATCTCTTCAACACCGAGCGCGGCGGCATCCTCAATCCCGACCGCACCGAGGTCACCCGTATGGTGACGCCGTCGAGCTTCCGCATCGACGTCACCATCGACAGCCTGACCGACGGTAAGCGCTTGTGGCACGGTTGGAGCAGCATCGACATCGGCGCCGGCGACAACCGCGAGATGACCAGATCGATGGTGCCAGTGATGGTCGAGGGCGTCGGCAAAACCGTCCGCCAGCAAAAGTTCCAGGCTCCATAGGTCATCCGGTCGCCTGCGTCCGGCAATCGTTGCCGTCGGCCGCGGGTCTGGCAACGCGCGCCCGGTTTTGCTAGTGTCCGGGAAGGTGGCCGACGATCTGTCACCACCCCGGCGCGTCTGATTTGGCATTCACCTGGACAGCATCCGACGATGAAGGATTCAGCCGATAAGGCCCTGCTGCCGGCCGGAATGTCCGACGTTTTGGCGCCTGACGCCGCCTTCGAGGCGGCCGTGCTGGAACGGCTGATGGCGTGGTTTTCCCGGCATGGCTATGATCGCGTCAAGCCGCCCTTGATCGAGTTCGAGGCCGGGCTGTTGACCGGCATCGGTGCCGGCCTCAACGGCCAGACGTTCCGGCTGATGGACCCGGTGTCGCAGAAGATGATGGGCGTGCGAGCCGACATCACGCCGCAGGTGGCGCGCATCGCCGCTGCTCGGCTGGCCAGGACGCCGAGGCCGCTGCGGCTCGGCTACGCCGGCGAGGTGCTGCGCGTGCGCGGCTCGCAGCTCCGTCCCGAACGCCAATTCACCCAGGTCGGCGTCGAGCTGATCGGCGCCGCTGAGCCGGCTGCCGACGCCGAGGTCATCGTCATGGCGGCGGGTGCGCTCGCCGATCTCGGCGTTAAGGGCCTGTCCGTCGACCTCGGCATGCCGACTTTGGTGCCGGCGGTGGTCGGCAAGGAAACGGCGGACGCGGATACGCTCAAGCGACTGCGCCAGGCGCTCGACCGTAAGGACGCCGCCGCCGTCGCCGGCCTCGGCCGGGCATTGGGCAAGGACACGGCGCGCCTGCTCGCCGCCATGCTGGTCGCCGCCGGACCGGCGGCGAAGACACTGAAGGCTCTCCATGCTCTCGGCCTCGGCAAGAAGGCAGCCCGCGAGCGCGACGCGCTTGCCGATGTCGTCGCGCGCGTCAGCAGGGACGCCCCTGGCCTGACCGTCACCATCGACCCGGTCGAGAACCGCGGCTTCGAATATCACACCGGCGTCACCTTCACCTTCTTCGCCAAGCGCGTGCGCGGCGAGCTCGGCAACGGCGGCCGCTACATGGCCGGTGACGAGCCGGCGACCGGACTGACGCTGTTCATGGACACCGTGCTCAGGGCGCTGCCGCCACCGGCGCCGGGCCCACGCCTTTTTCTGCCGGCGGCAACGCCGGCGGCGACCGCAGCGAAGCTGAGGAGGGAGGGCTGGACCACCGTCGGCGGGTTCGCCGGCGGCGACGCCGAGCGGGAGGCGCGGCGGCTCAACTGCAGCCACGTGCTGATCAAGGGCAAGGTCCGCGAGTTGAAAAAGCGAGGCAAGAGCTAGACTGTCATGGCAAATGTCGTGGTCATCGGCTCGCAGTGGGGCGACGAGGGCAAGGGCAAGATCGTCGACTGGCTGTCGGAACGGGCCGACGTCGTGGTGCGATTCCAAGGCGGCCATAATGCCGGCCACACGCTGGTCATCGACGGCGTCACCTACAAACTCAGCCTGCTGCCGTCGGGCGTCGTCCGGCCGGGCAAGCTGTCGCTGGTCGGCAACGGCGTGGTCGTCGATCCGTGGGCGTTCCTGAATGAGGTAGACACCGTTCGCGCCCTGGGCGTCGAAGTCAGCCCGAAGAACGTACGCATTTCCGAGAGCGCGCCGCTGATCCTGCCGTTGCACCGCGAGCTGGATCTCGCCCGAGAGAAGGCACTCGGCGCCGCCAAGATCGGCACCACCGGACGCGGCATCGGCCCGGCCTACGAGGACAAGACGGCGCGCCGCGCCATCCGGCTCGGCGATCTCGCCGAGCCGCAGGCGCTGGGCCAACGCGTCCAGGCGCTGCTGTTCCATCACAACGCGCTCCGGCGCGGCCTCGGCGAGCCCCAGATCGACGCCGACGCGATGCTGGCGACGCTGGCCGAGGTGACGCCGAAAATCCTGCCCTACGCCGGCGTGGTGTGGCAGGAGCTCGACGCGGCGCGCCGCCGCGGCAAGCGTATCCTCTACGAAGGCGCCCAGGGCACCATGCTCGATGTCGACCACGGGACCTATCCGTTCGTCACCTCGTCGAACACGGTAGCCGGAATGGCGGCGGTCGGCTCGGGCCAGGGACCGAATGCCATCGACTATGTCCTCGGCATCTGCAAGGCCTATACGACGCGCGTCGGCGGCGGTCCGTTCCCGACCGAGCTCAACGACGACATCGGCCACCGGCTCGGCGAGCGTGGGCTCGAGTTCGGCACCGTCACCGGCCGACCGCGGCGCTGTGGCTGGTTCGACGGCGCACTGGTACGTCAGGCGGTGAAGGTCAACGGTATCGACGGCATCGCGCTGACCAAGCTCGATGTGCTCGACGGCATGCGCGAGATCAAGGTGTGCACCGGCTATCGTATCGACGGCGATGCGATCGGCCATCTGCCGGCCTCGACGGTGCGTCAGGCCAAAGTCGAGCCGGTCTACGAGGTTCTCGAAGGCTGGTCGGAGAGCACCAGGGGCGCGCGCTCGTGGGCCGAGCTGCCGGCAACCACGGTCAAGTACATCCGCCGCATCGAGGAGATCATCGGCGCGCCGGTGGCGGTTCTGTCGACCAGCCCGAAGCGTGAGGACGTGGTCCTGGTCCACGATCCGTTCGCCGATTAGCAAGGGTTCATGCGGCGCTCCGGCCTTTTGTCGGGAAATCGAAAAACTTCTGTTGTTTTGCAACGGCCTAGTGGCTAAAATTACGGTCCAGAATCGGACTGGGGGCTCTGAATGAGTCGAAGCCCTATCCGTAAGGAAGCGAATGTCATGGCAGAAGCCGCCCTTCTAGAGGAGCCCGGGGAGGTCATTCCGCCCCCCGAGGCCGGGCCGCCCCCCGAGGCGGCGCCTCCGCCAGAAGCCACAATTCCCGCGCCGCCGCCGCAACCGGCCGGCCCGCCGGTGATCGTCCGCGACCGCTTCGTGGTCGAGACCGGCACGCCGATCCCCGACCTCGACACGCCGTCGGCCAAGGCCTACGCCGTCGAGGATCGGAAAGATCTGGGGCGCAAGCTGTTCGGGCTGGTGTGCACGCCCGGCCTGCCGACGCGCACCGACGTCATGGGCGTGCTGCGCGGCGAGGAACTGCCGGGGCTGATGCCGCTGGTCGAATGGGACATCCTGGATTGGGTGCCGCTCGGTCAGCGCTCGATGATCGTCATCTACGACCGGCCGCGCGGCGACCGGATTCTCACCAACATGGAGGCCGGCAAGTTCAAGTTCAACGAGTACGAATTCCCGCGCCGGGTCATCGAGCCCCTGGTCAACGGCATCAAGAGCATGTCGATGTTCGACATGCCGCATCGCTCGATCCGGCCGCGGAACGTGTTCTTCATGGACGAGGAACTGCAGAACTTGGTGCTCGGCGATTGCTCCACGGTGCCGCCGGGATTCGACCAGCCGCCATTGTTCGAGCCGATCGACCGGGGGATGGCGCAGCCGGGCGGTCGCGGCCGCGGCGGGCTCGCCGACGACATCTACGCGCTCGGCGTCACGCTGGTGGTGTTGATACTGGGCTACAATCCATTTACCCGGATGAGTGAGGACGACATCTTGAAGGCGAAGATGGAGCAAGGCAGCTACGCCGCTTTGTGCGGCAATTTGCGCCTGCCGATCCCGATGCTGGAGCCGCTCCGCGGCATGCTCAACGACGTGGTCGAGGACCGCTGGGGGCTCGACGAGCTCGAAGGCTGGCTGGCGGGCCGCAAGCAGCCGTCGATCCGCCAGACCCCGATCGCCAGGTCCGAATTTCCGTTCGAATTCGAAGGCCGTAATCACGTCACGCCGCGCACGCTGGCCCGCGACATGGCGCGCCATCGCGAAAAAGGCATCGAGATCATGAAGGACGAGGCGCTGCTGACCTGGCTCCGACGCGGCCTCGACCAGGCTGCGAGGGCCGACGGCGTACGCGCGGCGTTGGACCTGGCGGCGCTGCACCGCGACGAGCCGCAGGGCACCGATGAATACCTGCTGGCAAAGATTTGCATGATCCTGGATCCACAGTCGCCGATCCGCTACAAGGGTTTCTCATTTATGCCCGACGGCTTCGGCCCGGCGATGGGGGTCGAGGTCCTGCGCCGCGGCGACGTTCAGGTGCCGACGGAGGTGTTGTCCTACGAAATTCCCGCCATCTGGTACGCGTTGCAGACGACGGTGTTCACCGGCGCCTCGGTACAGCAGCGCGAATACCTGCAGATGAAGGGATTTTTGAACATTCGCGACCCGGGCTACGGCTGGGAACGTTGTCTTTACGAGATCAACCCGACGTTGCCGTGCCAGAGCGGGCACATCGTCAAGGATTACGTCATCGACATCGAAAACCTGCTGCCGGCCCTCGACGCCGCCGCCAACCGCGTGGACACCAAGCAGACGCCGATGGACCGGCATGTCGCCGCCTTCATCGCCGCCAATTTCGACGAGGACATCCACCCGCACCTGAAAGCCTTGGCGGCGCCTACTCCGGAAACGTCGACCATCGGCATGCTGAGTCTGCTAGCGTTCCTGCAATGGAAGCTGCGGCTGAACGCGCTGTTTGGGCTGTCGAGCTGGGTCGGCGGGTTGCTCGGCCCGGCCATCAACACCTATCACAGCCGCACCAAGCGGCGCGATATCGAGAAGGAGATTCCGCGCCTGGTGCGCAAGGGCAGCCTGCCGGAACTGTTCGACATGATCGACAACGCCGATAACCGCAAGGCCGACCAGGAGGGATTCGCCATCGCCTGCGCGCAGTTTGCCGCCGACGAAAAGGAAATCCGCGAGATCGAGGGCTCCGGCACCGAGCGCCAGACCAAGGCCGAGCTGTCCGGGCAGCAAACCGCGGCGGTAATGTCAATCATGATGGCGATGATCGTGATTTCGGTGCTGCTGATCGCGAGGATGTTCTAGATGAAGACCCCGTTCCCCGCGGCCGGCCCACAGGCACAGGCTCCCGTCCCGCCGGGACGCGCGATGCGCAAGGCGATGTGGATTCTGCTGTGCCTGGTGGCGTTGCTGGTGATCTCGCTGCCGACGGTGTTGCTGCTGCTGTTCGGCATGTTGCCGACCATCGTCGCCTGGGTGATCGACCGTTCGCAGCAGAAATACGCGACGTTCTGCGTCTGCGGCATGAATTTCTCGGGCGTATTCCCGTTCCTCAGCGACGTCTGGTTCAAGGACCATAGCACCGACGCCGCGGTGCGAATCTTGACCAACGTCTTCGATCTGATGGTGATCTACGGCGCCGCCGCGTTCGGATGGATGATGTTCATTGCCGTGCCACCAGTGATTACGCAGTTCATCTCGGCGATGCTGCAAAAACGGGTGGCAACATTGCGCGAACAGCAGCAGAAGATCATCGAAGAATGGGGTGAAAGCGTTTCGATGCTGGTCGCCGCCCAACAGCAGCCGGTCCAACAGGCGCAACCGCAAAAAGGCCGCGCCCGTCGCTGACCGCTTCGGCCTGCCGCCCCGCGACCGAGGCGGGCGCCTGTTTCGTCAGTAGTTGATGTGCCGCTCGATGACGGCGTTCTTCACCGATTTTTGGAGCTTCTCGAACGCGCGCACCTCGATCTGGCGCACCCGTTCGCGAGAGATGCCGTAGCGCTCGCTCAGGTCCTGCAATGTCGCTGGCGCGTCCTTGAGGCGGCGCTCCAAGAGGATGTCCCGTTCGCGCTCGCTCAGCCCCTTCATGGCGCAGGCCAGCAGCCGTCGCCGGTTGCCGAGCTCCTGGTGCGCCGCCAACAGGTATTCCTGGTCGTCGGAATTCTCGATCAGCCAGTCCTGCCATTCGCCTTCGCCGTCGTTGCGCAGCGGCGCGTTCAGCGACTGGTCGGGACTGCTTAGCCGCCGGTTCATGTTGACGACTTCCGATTCTGGGACGCCGAGGCGGTCGGCGATGGTCGTCAAGTGGTCGGGCAGCAGATCGCCCTCCTCCATTGCCTGGATTTGGCCCTTCAGCTTGCGCAGGTTGAAGAACAGCTTCTTCTGCGCCGCCGTGGTGCCGATCTTCACCAGCGACCACGAATGCAGGATGTATTCCTGGATGGCGGCGCGGATCCACCACATGGCGTAGGTGGCGAGCCGGAACCCGCGGTCCGGGTCGAAGCGCCGGATCGCTTGCATCATGCCGACGTTGCCCTCGCTGATCAGCTCGCCGAGCGGCAGCCCGTAGCCCTGGTAGCCCATGGCGATCTTGGCGACCAGGCGCAGATGGCTGGTCACCAGCCGCTCGGCCGCTTCCGCGTCCTCGTGGTCGCGCCAGCGCCGGGCGAGGCGGAACTCCTCCTCCATCTCCAGCATCGGGTAGCGGCGGATACGCTGCAGGTAACGGGTCAGGTTCCTTTCCGGTGAGATGTCCGGTCTATAGGTCGCGCTCGCCATCGCCTGTCGGTTCCCTGGTTGTTAGCCGGTCGCGCCCGCCGGTCCCGCGCTTTGGCGGCGACGAAGGCGGCGCCCGTAGGTTGAATATCGCTGATGGGGGCAATCATACCCGAATAGGGCGCTCAAGTATAGAAGGGTTTTATAGCTTATCTAATAAATCAAGCAATTCTTTGAAATAAAGTGGTAAATTGCTCTCAAAACGGAGCCGTCGGTGGCTCCGGGGGTGCTCGAAACCAATTAAGTATGCGTGCAGCGCTTGGTGATTGAGGCCCCCCGGCAGCGCTGCTGCCTGTCCTTTCCGCCGCCGTCCCGGCCGGCCGCCATAAACCGGATCGCCGACCACCGGATGGCCGATGGCCGCCATGTGGACGCGGATCTGGTGGGTGCGCCCGGTGTTCAGGCGGCATTCTACCAGGCTGGCGGCGGTGCCGACCGGCATCAGCACCCGGTAGCGGGTGAGCGCCGGCTTGCCGCCGCTTTTCACCACCGCCATCTTCTTGCGTTGCCGCCGATCGCGGCCGATCAGCCCCTCGATCTTCCCGGCGCGCGGCTTCGGCACGCCCCACACCAGCGCCTTGTAGGCGCGCTCCAGCTTGCGCTCGGCGAGCTCAGCCGCGAGCGCGCGATGCGCCGCGTCGTTCTTGGCGGCGACCATCAGGCCGCTGGTGCCCTTGTCCAGCCGATGCACGATGCCGGGCCGCATGACGCCGCCGATGCCGGAAAGGGAGGCGCCGCAATGCGCGAGCAAAGCGTTGACCAAGGTGCCTTCCGGATTGCCGGCTGCCGGATGCACCACTAGCCCGGCCGGCTTGTCGACGACGATCAGGTCGTCGTCCTCGTAGACCACGGCGAGCGGCATCGCCTGCGGCCTGGGTGCCGCCGGCGCCGCCGCCGGCACCGCCACCGTGAACGTGTCGCCGCCCATGACCTTGGCCGCCGGGTCGGTGACGGCGATGCGGCCGTCGCGCATCACCCGGCCGGCCTCGATCAACGCCTTCAGCCGCGTCCTCGACAACGCCGGCAAGACGTCGGCGAGTGCCCGGTCGAGGCGGAGCCGGGCCTTGTCTTGGGGCAAGCGGACGGTATAAGTGGTGGCCTCGCTCATGGGCGCATTTCCTTGGACAATCCGGGCACGTTCCGGACGCCGGGGCGGCTCGCCTCGGCGAAGCCCGCGGCGGAGCCAGGGCCGGCGGTTGCGGAGAATACCATGCAATTCCTGAAGAGCCTCGTCATCGGCCTCGGCGTGCTGATTTTCGCCGGCCTCGGCTTATTGGCGTACGGCTTCTATCACCAGGCCCGCGATCCGGGCTGGCGCATGTTCTCCACCGCCGCCCCGGGTGAGCCGCCGGCCGCACCGTCGGCGCCGTTCGGCACCGTCGGCCTGGATTTGCCGGCCGGCTGCACTATCGACGATGTCGCGCCCGACGGCGAGCGCGCCTACCTCACCATTGGCCCCGAGGACGGGCCGTGCGCCCGCGTCGTCATCTTCGACGTCGTCGGCGGCCGCGGCCTCGGCGTCATAAAGCCCGGCCGGTGATCCGCATCCCCGCACCCTGCCTCAGCGCCATCCGGGCGGCCGCCGAGGCCGCTTATCCGGAGGAATGCTGCGGCCTGCTGATCGGCCGCGACGGCGATGCCGGCGACATCGTGGTGACGGCGGTCGAGCCGAGCCCCAACCGCGCCGCCGGAGATCGTCGAGACAGTTTCGAGGTCGACCCGCAGTTGCGCTTCGACGTCATGCGCCGGCTCGATAAGATGAATGCCAAGGGCGGCCAGGCCGAGCGTATCGTCGGCCATTATCATTCCCACCCCGGCCACCCGCCCCTGCCGTCGGCGCGCGATCTCGAGATGGCGTACGAGCCCGAGATGGTGTGGGTGATCGTTGCCGTCGGAGACGACCGCGCCACCGACGTCCGGGCGCATCGACTCGACGAGGAATCCAATCAATTCCGGGCCATCGAAATCGTCACCGAGAACCCCTTGAAACGGAGCTAGCCCCGTGAACTTCGCCAGCGACAACACCACCGGCGCCGCGCCCGAGATCCTGGCCGCCATCGCCGCCACCAACGCCGACAGGCTGATGCCCTACGGCAACGACGACCTCACCCGCTTGGCCGAGAAGCGCCTGGCCGAACTGTTCGAAACCGACGCCAAGGTGTTCCTGGTCGCCACCGGCACCGCAGCCAACGCGCTCGCGCTCTCGGCGATGGCGCCGCCTTACGGCGCCGTCTATTGCCACGAACACGCCCACATCATGGACAGCGAGACCGGCGCGCCCGAGTTCTTCACCGGCGGCGCCAAGCTGATGCCGCTCGCGGGCGCCCACGGCAAGATCACCGCCGAGGCGCTGGATGCCGCCGTCGGCTCCGTGGCGCCGGGGCGCGTCCATCACGTCAAGCCGGCCGCCGTCAGCATCACCCAGGCGACCGAGACCGGCACCGTCTACGGCCTCGACGAGGTAAGAGAGATTTCCAAGGTATGCCGCGACCGCGGCCTGCGCCTGCACATGGACGGCGCGCGCTTCGCCAACGCCGTCGCCCGGCTTGGCTGCTCGCCGGCGGAGGCGACGTGGAAGGCCGGCGTCGAGGCGCTCAGCTTCGGCGGCACCAAGAACGGCGCGCTGACGCTCGAGGCCGTCGTGCTGTTTGCCGACGACCTCGGCCACGACTTCGCGTTCCGGCGCAAGCGCGGCGGGCATCTGTTCTCCAAGATGCGGCTGCTCTCGGCGCAGATGCAGGCCTATCTGGCGGACGACCTGTGGCTCGAGAACGCCCGCCGCGCCAACGCCATGGCGGCACGCCTGGCCAAGGGACTCTCCGCCATCAAGGGGGTGACGCTCACCCACCCGGTCGACGCCAACATCGTGTTCCCGCGCCTTACGGCCGCCATCGTTGCCGGCCTCAAGAAGGACGGCTTCCAGTTCTACGAGCGTGGCGGCGAGCACGTGGTGCGGCTGATCTGCGCCTACGACACCAGTGAGGCCGACGTCGACGCC
>JACPJY010000305.1 GCA_016187325.1 Rhodospirillales bacterium
AGATGAATGGATTGGGCGCGGAATCGTCTTCGCCGAGGCGGGCGTCGTCGAGATAGCGAAGCTTGTTCAACTCGATCAGCGACTTGATGGCGACGACGTATCTCTCGCCACGCTCCGAATAGCTGGTCAGGCTCTCGGCCAGCAGATACCCGTCGAGCGGCGCACCCTCTGTCCTGAGGCTGTAGCGGACCTCGCGGAACCGCTTGTAGGCGCGATGCGTGTTGAGATTCGTGGCGTAGGCGCGCACCGATTCGTAAAGGCTCGAGAACGCCTTGATCTTGTGGTTCTTATCGTCGCCGCGCCGGGCCGGCACCAAGCTACCCGTATCGGAATAGGTCCACTGTCCGAACACGGCGTTGCCTTCCTGCACGAACCGCGACGTGCCCCAGCCGCTTTCCTCCGCCGCCTGGGCAAGCGCCATCGACGGCGGAATGACGTCGACCCGTTCCAGCAGCCCTTGGATATCGCCCCGCTCGAGGCCGTAACGCTCGGCGATCACGGTCAACCACAACCGGTCGGCGGGCCCGATCTTCTCGCCCAGGCTGAGTTGGTAGTGGATCTTCCACAGCCGACGGCGGTCGCGCAGGATTTCCTCGTTGGCCTGCAGCACCAGCGGCAGCACGGTCTTGAAGAAAAGCGACTTCCTCGTCGTGGCCTCGCGGACGTCCTTGAGGTCGCCGGGCAGGCTGGCCAGGAACACGCGCGGCACCGTGGCTTCCCCGGCGCGCACTCGCTGCAGGTCATAGCCGAGCTGGCGGAATGTTTCCGACAACGCCTCGACGGTGGTTTCTGGCGGCAGCCGCGTCCAGTAGCGTTGCGCCGGAAGCAGCATGGAAAACATGCCGGTTATGGTGTCGACGCCGGCGCCTGGCGCCGCCACGGACTTCCTGTGCGCCTTCTTGGCCATCGCCGTCACTGGCGGCGGCACCAGGGCCGACACAGCCAGACGCAACGACGCCTTCGGCGCCGCCGTCGCCCTTTCGAGGGGGCTCATGACGACGGCCACGATCAGGCCAGCAACAAGAGCGCAGACGGCGAGCAACGCGCCGCGTTCAAATCGGATGGATGTCACCGGATAAAACTGGAACGGCCGTTGCCGGCCGCTTCAATCCCTCAATTGCACAAACCATGCCTACGTTTCATCTCTTCCGTCGTTAACTCCCCCTCACGAGTCGTCACGGAGCGGATGGCCGGCTGTGTTGGGGAGGATAGCTAGCACACTCCCCATCTTATCGCTACTATTTGTGCAATGCAATAAATTTTGCTGCATTGCACTATAAGTCCGTTTGCCGCCGGTTACAGCCCTCCCAGGAGCGTTGCCGGCGTTGTCATATCAATCGATTGCGCGGACCTCCGTCACTTCCGGAATGTAGTACCGGAGCATGTTCTCGATGCCATGTTTGAGCGTCGCCGTCGAACTCGGGCAGCCGGAGCAGGCGCCCTGCATGTGCAAATAAACGACGCCGTTCTCGAATCCCTTGAAGATGATGTCGCCGCCGTCCTGGGCCACCGCCGGACGCACGCGGGTGTCGATCAACTCCTTGATCTGGGCGCTGATCGAGCCTTCGGCGCTACCCTCGCCGGTGGCCGCGGCGTCGGCGGGTTCGCTGATCACCGGCTTGCCGGACTGGAAATGCTCCATGATGGCGCCCAGGATCTGAGGCTTCATGATGTCCCAGTCCTTGTCGTCGGTCTTGGTGACGGTGATGAAGTCGGAGCCCAGGAACACCCCGGAAATGCCATCGATGCCGAACAGCGCGGTCGCCAGCGGCGAGCGTTGCGCTGCCTGGGAGTCGGTGAAATTGGCGGTCTTCGATTCCATGACCGGACAGCCGGGCAGGAATTTCAAGGTCGCGGGATTGGGCGTGCGTTCGGTCTGAATGAACATGTCCAACCTCTTTCTCTGCCCTTTTGGGCCCCCGGGGTCAAATCCCGGCCGGCATCCGCCGCCCCAATGGCGCGGCCGTCCGCCAGTGGATACCACATAGGAACCCGGGGCCCCGCCATCAAGGCCGCCGGCCGGCAGAGTATAGGCCAAACCGGCATCGGCCGGGCATCCCTTATTTTCCGGCGTCCTGTATCACCCTGTATTGGCTTGCTATATCAGCATTTGCGCGGGGCGCACACGCGCAAGAGACCGACGATGTCGTGGACTTCCGCCAGAATCGGCTCGGCGATGGCGCGCGCCCGCTTGGTGCCCGCGGCCAGCACGCCGTCGACGTGGGCGGGATCGGCCATCAGCCGCACCATCTCATCCCGGATCGGCGTCAGCTTGGCGATGGCAAGCTCGGCGAGCTCCTTCTTGAAGGCCGAGAACTGCTTGCCGCCGAAGCGCTGGCACACGGCGCCGATGTCCGCATCCGCGAGCGCCGCATAAATGCCCATCAGGTTGGCGGCCTCGGGGCGATCCTTGAATTCCGCCGGCGCCGCCGGCAACGGGTGCGGATCGGTCTTTGCCTTCTGGATCTTACGGGCGATGGCGTCGGCGTCGTCGGTGAAGTTGATACGCGACATCTCCGACGGCTCCGATTTGCTCATCTTGGCCTTTCCGTCGCGGAGCGACATGACGCGCGTCCCGGCGCCGAAGATCAACGGCTCAATCATCGGGAAGAAATCAACGCCGAAATCGTTGTTGAACTTCTGCGCGATGTCGCGCGCCAGCTCCAGGTGCTGCTTCTGGTCGTCGCCGACCGGCACGTGGGTCGCCTTGTAGAGCAGGATGTCGGCGGCCATCAGGTTGGGATAGGCGTAAAGGCCGACCGAGGCGTTCTCGCGATTCTTGCCCGCCTTCTCCTTGAACTGGGTCATCCGGTTGAGCCAACCGAGCCGCGCCACGCAATTGAAGATCCACGCCAGTTCGGCGTGGCCCGGAACCTGGCTCTGGTTGAACAGGATGTGGCGCTTGGCGTCGACACCGGCAGCCAGCAGCGCTGCCGCGACGCTGCGGGTGTTTGCCGTCAGCTCCTTGGGGTCCTGCCACACGGTGATGGCGTGCAGATCGACGATGCAGAACAGGCACTCGTAATCGTCCTGCAGCCGCACCCAGTTGCGGATGGCGCCGAGATAGTTGCCGAGGTGCAGATCGCCAGTCGGCTGAACGCCGGAAAAGATTCGCGCCATGGTCTTCATCCCCCGCCGCAGCCGATCGGGTCGGCATTCGCGTGGCGCCGCTTTATGGCGCTTGCGGGGATACCGGTCAAGGGCTTGTCCGGGCCCGGGTTTACGACGGACATCACGACGCGCTGCCGCTCCTGTAGAGGCTTTTCAGATCGCTTATGCGGGCGGCGCCAAGAGCGGCGATCAGCGCGCCGAATACCACCATGCCGCCCAATACGAGGACGACGAGCGCGGCAATCCGTTCGGAGAGCGACCCGGCGAGGCTCGCCTGCAAGGGCGTCATCGCCGCGAACAGCGCCAGCGCCATGCCAGCGGCAGCGACAACCACGCGCGGCACGCGGCGGGCGAGCCTGGCGTCGACCACCAGATGGCGACGCCGGTGGAGCACGTAGGCGAGGAGCCCGGCGTTGAGCCAGCTCGCGACTGACGTCGCGGTGGCGATGCCGACGTGCTTCAGCGGCACCATGAGGATCAAGTTGAGGACCAAATTGACCAACAGGCAGACGACTGAGATCTTGACCGGGGTCGCGGTATCCTCGCGGGCGAAGAAGCCGGGCGCCAGCGCCTTCACCAGCACGTATGCCGGCAGCCCGGTGGCGAACACGGCGAGCGCCGCGGCGGTTGCCCGCGTCTCGGCGGCGCCGAAGGCGCCGCGCTCGAACAGCACCCGGATCACCGGTTCGGAAATCACCACCAGGGCGGCCGCCGCCGGCAGCGTCAGCAGGAACGACAACTCAAGCGCCCGGTTCTGACTCTTCAGCGCCGCCTCGATGTCGCCGGCGCGTACTTGGCGCGACAGCAGCGGCAATAGCGCCGTGCCGACGGCAACGCCGATGACGCCGAGCGGCAACTGATTGACCCGGTCGGCGAAGAACAAATACGAGATCGAACCGGTCGGCAGCAGCGACGCGATCACGGTGTCGATTACCAGACTGATCTGATAGACGCCGGCCCCGACGGCTACCGGCAGCATGCGGCGCAGCAGTACGCGCACGTCGTCCGTCAGCCGCGGCCTGGGCAGCCGGAGCCAGATGCCGGCGCGGCCGCAGGCGACGAACAACCAAGCCGCCTGCAGGACACCGGCCGCGAACACGCCCCACGCCAGCGCGTGGCCCGGCGTCTCGGTGACGCGGGCGAAAAGGAGGAGAGCCCCGATCAGGCACAGATTGAGCAGGATCGGCGTCGCCGCCGCGGCGGCGAAGCGGCCGAACGAATTGAGCACGCCGGCCATCAGCGACACCAGCGAGATGAAAAGGATATAGGGGAACGTGATGCGAGTCAGCGTCACCGCCAGGTCGAATTTCTCCGGCGACGCGATGAAGCCCGGCGCGAAGCCCATCATCACCAGCGGCATGCCGAGCTCGATGAGGACCACGAATGCCGCAAGCGACCAGAACAGGATGCTGAACGCGGCGTCGGCAAATTGCCGCGCGTGCTCCTTGCCCTTGGCCTCGAGGCCGCCGGCGTACATCGGCACGAATGCCATGCTAAAGGCGCCCTCGGCGAACAGTCGCCGGAACAGGTTAGGCAGCTTGAAGGCGACAAAGAACACGTCGACGACGCGCTCGCCGAAGGTGGCGATGTGGGCGCTCGAGATCTGCAAGCCCGACGCGGTCAGCGCCGCCGTCAGGTCGTGCA
>JACPJY010000346.1 GCA_016187325.1 Rhodospirillales bacterium
CGACGCGCCGGCGGCTGCGGGCGGAGCGGATTGCGGCTGGCCCGGCTGGGCGGTCGGGCGGGCGGCGCCGGGGGCGGAACCAGGCGCGCCGGCACCCGTCTGGTCCGGCACCGGCGCCACCAGGGTGTTGAGCGAGCCCGGAGCCGGCGGCAACGCCATCGCGATGCGCACGCCTTTTTTCTGCTCCTGGGCGGGGGCGGGCTTGCCGGCGGCGGTCTTCTTGTCGTCGGTGCCGCTACTCGAAAAATACCACCAGGCGCCGCCGCCGATCATGCCGAGCAGCAGCACGACGCCACCGGCTGCGGCCATGATCAGCTGCTTCTGGCGCTTGTCGGCACCGCCTTCGCCTTCCTTGCCCTCTTCGCCTTCCTCCTTGTCGACGCCGGCGGCGGAGCCCTCTTCCTCTTCGTCGCCGTCCTTGGATTTCTTCTTGCGTGCCAGGAAGGCCGGCAGCTTCAGGCGATCGGCCCAGCCTTTCTTCTTGCTGCCGTCTTCGCCTTCTGCCTCGTCCCCAGCTTCGGCCTCGCGGTCCTCGTCTTCGTCCTCGTCGCCATCCCCGGACTTCTTCTTTTTCTTGCGCGTTAGGAAGGCGGGCAGCTTCAGGCGATCACGCCAGGATTTTCCTCCGGCGTCGGCTTCGTGTTCTTCTTCCTCATCGCCGGCCTTCGACTTCTTCATCGCAGGCTTGGCACCGCCCGCCTTGGGGGCACCCGTCTTGGCAGCGCCCGTCTTCGGAGCGCCCGCCGGCTTGACGTTGGCTTTTTGAGCAGTAGGCGGCTTCACGCGATCACCCAAATGGTTGTCCCGTCATCCCCCTGGGTGCACCCGGCCGTCACGCGGCCGATGCTTTTTAGTTGGTCGTGGTCGCCACCCGGCCCGGGAACAGCGCCAGCCCGCGCAGCAAATCGAGCGCACGGGTTAGCTGATAGTCCTGCTGTTCGGCCGGTTTCGCCTCCGCTGCCTTGGCCGGATCGCTCGGCTTCTGGTCGGCCGGTCGCTTGTCCTGCTGGACGCCCTGGTCGGGCTTTTTCGGCGCCGCCTTGTCGGCCGGCGGAACCGTCGGATGGTCTCGCGGCTTCGCGCCCTCGGGCGCCTCGCCGTTCTCGAGCGCATTCCTGAAATCGGCCTCGCTGCGGCCCTTCGGCTGGTCGATGTTCTCGATCCGCGCCTGCTGGACAACAATGTCAGGCTGAATACCCTTGGCCTGGATCGAGTGCCCGGACGGCGTGTAGTAGCGCGCCGTGGTCAGCCGCATGGCGCCATGTCCCGGCAGCGGCATGATCGTCTGCACCGAGCCCTTGCCGAACGACTTGGTGCCGAGAAGCACGGCGCGCCGATGGTCCTGCAGCGCGCCTGCGACGATTTCGGAGGCCGACGCCGAGCCGCCGTTGATCAGCACCACCATCGGCAAGCCGTTGGCGATGTCGCCCGGCCGGGCATTGAAGCGCTGCGTGTCCTCGGCCTTGCGCGAGCGGGTGGAGACGATTTCGCCCTTGTCCAGGAAGGCGTCGGCTACCGCCACCGCCTGATCCAGGAGCCCGCCCGGATTGTTGCGGAGATCGAGCACCACGCCCTGGATTTCCTTGCCGAGCTTCTTGTGCAACTCGGCCATTTCGGCCTTCAGGCCCTTGTCCGTCTGCTCGTTGAACGAGGTGATGCGGATGTAGGCGATCTTGTCCTCGACCTTCGAGCGCACCGAGGTGATCTTGATCACCGCGCGGGTCAGCGTCACGTCGAACGGCTTTCCGCCATCGCGGACGATGGTCAGCTTGATGTCGCTGCCGATCTTGCCGCGCATCTTGTCGACCGCCTGGTTGAGGGTCATGCCCTGCACCGTCTCGCCGTCGAGATGGGTGATGATGTCCGCCGGCTTGATTCCGGCGCGGTGGGCGGGCGTGTCGTCGATCGGCGAGATCACTTTGACGTAGCCGCCCTCCATCGTCACCTGGATGCCGAGGCCGCCGAACTCGCCCTTGGTGTTGACCTGCATTTCGCGAAAGTTCTTGGCGTTGAGGTAAGCGGAATGCGGATCCAGCGCCGCCAGCATGCCGGTGATCGCGGCTTCGATCATCTCCTCGTCGGTCGGCTGCTCGACGTAGTCGGAGCGCACGCGCTCGAACACGTCGCCGAATAGGTTGAGGAGTCGGTACGTGTCGACGTCGTTCCTCGTCTTCGTCTCGGCCGACCACGCAGCGCCCGGGACCGTCAACGGTGACAACAAAAGTGCGACGGCAACCGCCGCCACGATCATACGAGGTTTCATGCTCGAACCTTACCTTTGCGCCGCCAGCCACGGCAGCGGGTTGATCGGCTGGCCGTTACGCCGGAGTTCGACGTAAAGGACCGGCCTGCGTGTCTCGGAGCGTCCCATGACGCCAACCGGTTCGCCGGCCACGACCCATTGGCCGATAGTACTGTCAATCCGCGAGAGCCCTGCGAGAAGACTATGATATCCCTCGCCGTGTTCGATGATCAAGAGTTCCCCGTAGCCGCGGAACTGGCCGGCGTAGACGACGTTCCCCTCGTACGGCGCCACTACTTGCGCGCCGGGCGCGGTTTCCAGCGTCAGGCCCTTCTGGGTCAGGCCGGTCGACGACACCTCGCCGTAGCGCCCGAGGATTCGCCCGACCACCGGCGGCGGCAGCTTGCCGCGTTGGCCGGTTATCGGCGCCCCGGTCAGCCCCGCCGGCAGACCCTCGACGGTGGGTGCGGGTTCCGGCCGCGGTGATTCGTCCTTGCCGGGCTTCGGCACCGCCGCGCGCGTGCGCTCGACCAGCTGCTGGCGGCTCTTGCGCACCCGGTCCAGAAGCTCTCGCAAATCCGTCGCCTGCGCCGCCAGCTCGTTCATCCGCCGTGCCGCCGCCCGCGCTTGCGCCAGCGTACGGTGCTTGAGCGCCGTCTGTTGGCCGAACAGCGCCGCCAGCCGTCGTCGCTCGGTCTCGAGGCCGAGGGTGACCTGGTCGAACTGCGCCTTCTTGGCCGCTACATCGCGCCGCGCCGCCGCCAGGCTGTCGATGTCGTCGCGCAAGCGCAGCGCGCGTGCTTCGATCTCGGGCACCGCGGCGCGCAACAGAATCGCGCTACGCACCGTGTCGCTGGGCGGGATCGGTTGCGTCATCAGCGCCTCCGGCGGGTAGCGCGCCACCCGTTCGAGCGCCACCAGCACCTTCGCCAATTGCCCGCGCCGCGCTTTCAGGTGGTCGAATTTGGCGTCCTCCTTGGCGCGCAAGTCGGCAAGCTCCTTTTCCACCTTGGCAGCGCGCCGCTCCTGTTCCTGAATGATGCTGGCGGCGGCGACCATATCGCGGCGGATGCGCACCAGCTCGTTATCGATCTCGATCGCCTTCTCCTTCAGCTGACGCGACTTCTGGCGCCCCTCGTCGATTGCCTTCTCCAACTCCTTCAGCCGCTGGCCGGGGTTTTCGTCGCCGGGCTTCTTGGTTTCCGCCGCCGCGACGATGCCGGCGAACGCGACCGCCAGCAGGGCGGCGACGATGCCTGTCGAAACGCGGGCGATAACGGGATTGGCGGTCATTGCGCAGCGGCGGTTGCCGCCTTCTTAGGCTCGATCAACGAGCGGCCGGTCATCTCGGCCGGCTGCTCGAGCCCCATCAGGCCGAGGATGGTCGGCGCCAGGTCCGACAGTCGACCGCTGTGCAGCCCTTTGACCCAGGCCGGCGCGTTGACCATCAGCACCGGCACCAGGTTCATCGTGTGTGCGGTGTGCGGCTGGTCGCCGGCTTCGTCGAGCATGCGCTCGCAGTTGCCGTGGTCGGAGGTGACGATCAGCACGCCGCCGGTCTTCGTCACCGCTTTTTCGAGGCGGCCGAGGCAGCGGTCGATGCACTCCGCCGCCTTGATCGCCGCCGCCAGGATACCGGTATGGCCGACCATATCGCCGTTGGCGTAGTTGACGACGATCAGATCGAAGCGCCCGCTCTCGATCGCCCGCACCAGCTTGTCGGTGACCTCGTCGGCCGACATTTCCGGCTTCAGATCGTAGGTAGCGACCTTCGGCGACGGCACCAGGATCCTCTCCTCGCCGGGGAAAACCTCTTCGCGGCCGCCGTTGAGGAAAAAGGTGACGTGGGCGTATTTCTCGGTTTCGGCGATGCGGAGTTGTTTGAGCCCGGCATCGGCGACCAGCTGGCCCAAGATGTTCGTCAGTTCCTCGCCCGGGAACAGCGCCGCGAAGTATTTATCGAGGGCTTCGGAGTATTCGACCATGCCGAGGCACGCCGCCAGCTTGGGCATCTTCGGGCGCGGGAACTCCTTGAACGCCGGGTCGGCGAGCGCGGTCAGGATCTGACGCGCCCGGTCGGCGCGGAAATTCGCCATCATCACGCCATCGCCGTCCGCCATGCCGGCGTAATCGCCGATCACCGCCGGCACCATGAACTCGTCGTTGACGCCATGATCGTAGCTGGCCCGGATGGCGGCGAGAGCGTCGGGATGCTTTTCGCCTTCGGCCAGCACCAGCACCCGCCACGCCTTCTCGAGGCGCGGCCAGCGCTTGTCGCGGTCCATGGCGTAATAGCGCCCGCCGACCGTGGCGGCGCGCACGCCTTCGGCGTTCTTGAGGTCGTCGAGCAGTTTCTTGACGTAGTCCTTGGCGCTCTTCGGCGGCGTGTCGCGGCCATCGAGGAAGGCGTGCACGGCGACCGGCACGCGCGCCTCGGCGACGATCCGGGCCAGCGCCGCCATGTGGTCCTGGTGCGAATGCACGCCGCCCGGCGAGACCAACCCCATCAGGTGGCAGGTGCCGCGGCTTTTCTTCAGCGCCGAGATGAAATTGCGGAGCGCCGGGTTCTTCGCCAGCGTGCCGCTTTTCACCGCCGCGTCGATGCGTGGCAGGTCCTGCATGACGATGCGCCCGGCGCCGATGTTCATGTGGCCGACCTCGGAGTTGCCCATCTGCCCAGCCGGCAGCCCGACCTCCTCGGCCGACGCGTCAAGCCGTGCCTTGGGCACGGTCGCCACCAGCCGGTTCCAGGTCGGCATCTTGGCCAGTGCGATGGCATTGTTGTCGCGTTCCTCGCGCTCGCCCCAGCCGTCGAGGATGCACAACACCACCGGGCGCGGCGCAGATCGCGGGTGGACGATGGGATTTCCGGGCTTCGGCATCGGTTCACTATTTCGGCATCGGTTCACTATATAGGTGTCCGCGGGTTACCGACGATAGCGCCGGCTCCGATAAGAGAGTCTTAAGGCGGATTCCGTAGCCGACCCGCCGCGACGATCGGCGGAAATGTGCGATTCCCCGCGCCGTTCAAAGACTTGTCCGCCGGCACGCTGAACGCGCCAAGTCCTCATCCGGCCCTCGAAACACACCCCGGAATTGCGAATCGGCGGTGGAGTCCGTCTTTATCCGTATTGACCGGGGGTTGAAGCCGGGGTTCGATTCCGTTTCAGCGACCTTCCGGGAAACCGCCAATCACGACACCTGGGGCGGCGATCCGCGGACGTCGACATTTCCGCGTGCGCAACGCCCGCGCAACCAAGGGAGAGTTTCATCCATGCCATACCTGAAGGGAGCAACGGTCGGCCGCGCCGCCGCGACGGTCGCGTCGTTGCTGGCGCTGGCGTTGGCCGCGCCCGCCGCCGACGCCGCCAGCGCCGAGGCCGGCAAAACCAAGGCCGAGCCGTGCATGGCCTGCCACGGCGAGAACGGCGTCAGTGTCGCCGACGACATTCCGAACCTGGCCGGTCAGAAGGCCAAGTACATCGAGATGCAACTCAAGGCGTTCAAGACGGGCAAGCGCAAGAACGACCTGATGAACGCCATCGCGCCGCAGCTTTCGGACGCCGATATCGCCGATCTGGCGGCGTTCTTCTCGGGCTTGGCGCCCAGCGGGACGGCGAAGTCGGCGATGTCGCCGAAGGTGGCGAAGACCAACGTCACTTTCCCCGAGGACTACAAGAAGACCTACACGCGTTACTATACCATCAACTTCCCCGACCTCAAGCAGGTGCGCGACTACTTCGCCAGCCCCGATCTGATGGCGGCGGTCAAGGCCGGCAAGCCGGTTCCAAACGGCAGCATGGTGTTCGTCGAGGTGTATAGCGCAAAGTTGGAAGGCAACAAGCCGGTGACCGCCGCCGACGGCTTCTACGTACGCGACAAGTTGACGCTCTACACGGCGATGGCGAAGGGCAGCGGCTGGGGCAAGGAGATCCCGGAGATCCTGCGCAACGGCGACTGGCACTACGCGGTGTTCTCGGCCGACAGGAAGCGCCGCGACACCACCAACCAGGCGACCTGCCTCGCCTGTCACAAGCCGCTCGACAAGGACGATTACCTGTTCACCATCAAGGAGATCAAGGCCAAGGCGAAGTGACGCCGGCGACCTGTCCTGTTAGGAAGACGCGAACCCCCGTCTCGACGACAGGAAGGGTGTCGTCTCCAGCACTTACACATAAACAATGACTTTCAAGAGGTTACAGGGGGTTGCACGGTAGCTTCCGCGTTCCTACCTGTTGGCCAACGTCGATCCCCTGTCCGGCGAAGGGCGCGGGAATTGGTGCGCCCTTCCTCCGTGGCCGGAACGGTGAGACTTGTTGTTTCGAAAGGAGGATGTGTTGTCATGGACAAGATGCTGGAAACGGCGAAATGCCAGTGGCAGGACGTCGTCAATCTGGTACTCGGCGTCTGGTTGATCGCCTCTCCTTGGATTCTGGAGTTCATGGCGGTCGACTACGCCCTGGGCAACGCCTATATCATCGGCGCCATCGTCGCCGTCGCGGCGGCCGCGGCGCTGGTCAAGTTCCAAGAATGGGAAGAGTGGGTGAACGCCGTCCTCGGCCTGTGGCTAATCGCCTCGCCGTGGCTGTTCGAATTCGCGGCGACGACGGTGACGGCCGAAACCCAGGCCGCGTTCTACGCCACTTGGAACTTCGTCGTCACTGGCGCCCTGGTCATCGGCTTGGCGAGCTGGTCGGCCTGGAACGTGCGCCAGCATGGCCCGCAAGCGACCTGAACGCGCCACCGCTCAACGATCATAACGACGACGCAAAGCCCTGGCTTCGGGGGCGGTCTGCCGCCCCCGATTTTTTGTCGTTCCGACCGGTGGCGAGGTGACGGGGCATCTGCGATGGCCTATTGCCGATGATAGGGGTGGCCCGTCAGGATCGCCTGGGCGCGGTAGATTTGCTCGGCCAGCATGGCACGCACCATCAGGTGCGGCCACGTCATCGGCCCGAGGCTGATCGACAGCGCGGTCTTCCTGCGCACCACCTCGTCAAGGCCGTCGGCGCCGCCGATCAGGAAAACCAAATCGCGCACGCCGTCGTCGCGCCACTGGCCGAGCCTTTTGGCGAAGGCGACGCTTGAAAACGGCTTGCCGCGCTCGTCAAGGGCGACCACGACCGCGCCTTTCGGCGCTTCGGCCAGCAACAACTCGCCTTCGCGCCTGATCAGCGCCGGCGGCGGCAGCTTCTTCTTCTCTTCGACTTCCTTGAGCTCGAGGGGAAACGTGATGCGGCGGGCGAAGTGCTCGTAGAGCGAACGCTCGGGGCCGGCCTTCCAATGGCCGACGGCGGCGACTTTCAGTCGCATGGGGTTCCTCCCGGAATTTGCCGGTTGCGTCGCGTCCCCAGACGCGGGGCCGTCGCCGTGCTCTCTTCTCTATTGCCGCCCAGCGCTTAAGCGGTTATGCCGCGCCTCATGGCGTCAGCCGCCTCGGACTTCGGGCCTTTCCCCCACATCTTGTCGAGGTTGTAGAAGTCGCGGAACTCGGGGCGGAACAAATGCACGATCACATCGCCGGCGTCGATCAGCACCCAGTCGCAGGCGGGCACGCCTTCGGCGGCGACGCCTTTCAGGCCCTTGGCTTTCAGTTTTCTCTGGAGGTGGTCGGCCATGGTGCCGACCTGGCGTTGGGATCTGCCGTTGGCGATGACCATGAAGTCGGCGATGTCGGTCTTGCCGGCGAGGTCGATGACGACAATGTCCTCAGCCTTGTCGTCGTCGAGGGATTTCTCCACCAGCTTGAGCAGCGCGGCCGTTGCCGGTGGATCAGTTCGCTCACGTGGTATGGGTGGCCTCCTTTCTTTCTAGCCGTTGCGTTTCGCGACCCGGGTTTCGGCGGGCTTGTCGCCCCGGGCGCGGATCCTGGTTGCCGATTGGGCGTTCAAGGGCGTCATCAGGAACACCCACGCCGGCGGTCTTCGGTCGGCCAGCTGGGCGGCCCGTTCGGCCTTCACCCGGCGCCGGGAGAACCGCCTGGCCGCCTTGGAAACTAGGGCCTTACCAGAATAGTTTGGCCGCGCGAAAACCGCAACGGGGACGGTGTGGAAAATTTCCGTCCAGTCCTTCCAGCGCTCGATGTCGATCAGGTTGTCGGCCCCCATGATCCACACGAACCGGAAGCCCGGGTAGTGCTCGCGGAGCGCCGCCAGGGTATCAACAGTATAGCGGGTGCCGAGCACGCGCTCGATGTCGGTGACCCACAACTTGCGGCCGCGGGCGATGGCGCGGGCGCGCCGGAGTCGCTCCTTCAGGGGCGCCATTTCCGCCTCGGGCTTCAGCGGGTTATGCGGCGACACCAGCCACCACACGTTGTCGAGGTCGAGCTTTTCCAGCGCCAGCCGGCTGATGTGCAGGTGCCCCTCGTGGGCGGGGTTGAAGGAGCCCCCGAGCAGGCCGATGCGGGGGCGCCTGCCGTGGCGTCGCGGCGGTCGTCTTCTCACTTAAGACCAGGCTCCCGCTCGCTCATGGCCGGCATTGGCCATCGCCACGGACCACGTATTTCATGCTGGTCAGCTGCTCGACACCGACCGGCCCGCGGGCGTGCAGCTTGCCAGTCGAGATGCCGATTTCGGCTCCCATGCCGAACTCGCCGCCGTCGGCGAACTGCGTCGAGGCGTTGACCAGCACGATGGCGCTGTCGACGTTCTTCAGGAATTTCTCTGCTGCCTCGGCGTTGCCGGTGATGATGCTGTCGGTGTGGTTGGAGCCGTGGCGGGCGATGTGCTCGATCGCCTCGTCGACGCCGTCCACCACCTTCACGGCGATGATCGAGTCGAGATACTCGGTGTCCCAGTCGGCGGCGGTCGCTGGCTTGACGCGGGGGTCGGCGGCGCGCGCCTCGGCGTCGCCGCGCACCTCGCAGCCGGCGGCGATCAGGTCGTCGAGGATCGGCTTTAGCATCCCCTTCACCGCGACGCGGTCGATCAGCAGTTTCTCGGTGGCACCGCAGATGCCGGTGCGGCGCATCTTGGCGTTGAGCACCACTTTCCTCGCCATCTCGGGATCGGCGTCTTTGTTGACGTAGGAATGGCAGTTGCCCTCCAGGTGCTTGAACAGCGGCACTCGGCTTTTGGCGCTGATGCGTTCGACCAGGGACTTGCCGCCGCGCGGCACGATGACGTCGATGAGCCCGGTCATGGTCAGCATTTCGCCGACGGCGGCGCGGTCGCGGGTCGGCACCAGTTGGATCGCCGCTTCCGGCAGCCCGGCCGCTTGCAGCCCCACGCTGAGCGACTCCATGATCGCCTGCGACGAATGGAAGCTTTCCGAGCCGCCGCGCAGGATCGCCGCGTTGCCGGCCTTCAGGCACAGCCCGCCGGCGTCGGCGGTGACGTTAGGCCGCGATTCGAAGATGACGCCAATGACACCGAGCGGCACCCGGAGCCGCTGGATGTGGAGGCCGTTGGGGCGATCCCACTCGGCGGTGATGGTGCCGACCGGATCGGGGAGCTCCGCGATCTCGTCGAGGCCCTTGGCGGTCTCCTCCAGGCGCTCATCCGTGAGCCGGAGCCTGTCCAGCATCGCCGCCGTGAGTCCTTTTTTCTCGGCCGCCGCCATGTCCTTGGCGTTTTCGGACAAGATCTCGTTCTTGCGCCGCCTCAGGCTCGCCGCCGCCTCCCGGAGCGCCTTGTTCTTCGCCGCCGAAGGCGCGAGCGCCAACGCCCGGGCCGCCGCCTTGGCGGCCTTGCCGATCCGGCGCATCAGCGCGCGGATCGCCTTGCTACTCTTGTTGCTGCCTCGCTTGCTGCCCTTGGCGGCCATGCTCGCCCCTCAATCCAGCACTAAGTCGTCGCGGTGGATCAACTCGTCGCGGCCACGGTAGCCGAGAAGGGCCTCGATTTCACTGGTTTTGTAGCCCTTGATGCGGCGTGCATCGTCAGCCGAATAGGCCGAAAGGCCGCGCCCCAGCACGCGCCCGTCGGCGGCCTTGACGATCACCGCGTCGCCGCGTTGGAACGAGCCCTCGACGCCGACGACGCCCGCCGGCAGCAGACTTTTGCCCGAGCGCAGCGCCTTCTCGGCACCGGCGTCCAGCACCACCGCGCCGGCCGGCTTGAGTGCGCCGGCGATCCAGCGCTTGCGCGCCGCCTTCGGCGTCGCGGACGGCAGAAACCAAGTGGCGCGGGTGCCCTCCTCGATGCGCTTCAGCGGATACGGCGCCTTGCCGTCGGCGATCACCATGCGGCAGCCGTTGGCGAGGCACATCTTTGCCGCCGCCAGCTTGGTGGCCATGCCGCCGCGGCTGTCGCCGGCTTGCACGCGGCCGGCCATCGCCTCAATCTCCGGTGTCACCGCCGTCACCTCGGGAATCGGCTTGGCGTCGGGGTCACGGTCCGGGTCGGCGGTGTAGAGCCCGTCGATGTCGCTGAGCAGCACCAGGGTGTCGGCGCTAATCATGACGGCGACCCGCGCCGCCAACCGGTCGTTGTCGCCGAAGCGGATCTCGTCGGTGGCAACGGTGTCGTTTTCGTTGATCAGCGGCACCGCGCCGAGCCCGAGCAGCGCATTGAGCGTGTTGCGGGCGTTGATGTAGCGGCGCCGGTTC